>NZ_WKZJ01000007.1:0-128489 GCF_009679715.1 Faecalibacterium sp. BIOML-A1 | reverse complement strand
GCGTATCGAAGATAACGAGAGCCACGCTTTTCCATGTGTGCATAGCAGTTTGTGAGTTTTCCTGACTGGTATGTGGACGGAGAACATCCGGCATAAGCCAAAACTTTATCAGGAGAGTTGAAATTTGAAAAATCCCCCACCTCTGCAAGAATCATCGCAGCAGAATAAAATCCCATTCCGGGAATCGAAAGGATTGGCGGTTTCAATTCATGCGCTACAATCCGTTTGCGTATATCCACGAGGAAAAGGATATTTTGAAGCTGGTCACGACCCTTATGACCAACACCAAAGGTGAAGGTCAGGGCGGCGATCCATTCTGGGACAAGGCGGAACGGCTTTTGCTGACCGCGCTGATTGCCTATCTGCACTACGAAGCCCCGGCTGAGGAACAGAATTTTGCCACGCTGCTGGAAATGCTCAACACCATGCAGGTGTCCGAGGAGGACGAGGATTATCAGAATCCGGTTGATTTGCTCTTTGAAGATTTGGCAAAAAAGAAGCCAAACAGTTTTGCAGGGCGGCAGTACAAGCTCTATAAATTGGCTGCCGGTGATATATGCTCTAAGTGACTTCTTAATCATGATTTTGTCATGGTTAGTGAAGCAATCACTTAGAGCATTTTTGTTTCAGGAGGTACAGCTATGAGAAACGAAAAAATCACCCCACTGTACGAGCGCCTGAGCCGGGACGATGAGTTACAGGGCGAGAGCAATTCCATATCCAACCAAAAACAGATGTTGGAGGATTTTGCTCGCCGGAACGGGCTGCCAAATCCTACGCATTTTACAGATGACGGTATCTCAGGCACCCGGTTTGACCGCCCCGGATTTTTGGCGATGATGGAGGAAGTGGAGGCAGGGCGTGTAGAGGCAATCGTCATCAAGGACATGAGCCGGTTAGGACGCGACTATCTGAAGGTCGGTCAAGTTATGGAGGTTTTGCGGCAGCGAGGTGTTCGTCTGATTGCCATCAACGACGGTGTAGACAGTCTGAAAGGTGATGACGATTTTACCCCGTTCCGCAACATCATGAATGAATTTTACGCCCGTGATACCAGCCGGAAAATCCGCTCTGTGTTTAAGTCAAAAGGCATGAGTGGTAAGCACCTGACAGGCACCGTGATTTACGGCTACTTATGGGACGAAAAGCGGGAGCATTGGCTGGTAGATGAAGAAGCCGCCGAAGTGGTACGCCGTATCTTTTCCCTCACGCTGGAGGGATATGGGCCTTATCAGATTGCTTGCAAACTATCCGCAGACCGGATTGAAATTCCTGTCGTACACCTTGCCCGCTTCAACGAGGGTGTGAACCGTTCAAAGCCGGTCAAAGACCCCTATGGATGGGGATCATCTACCATCGTGAACATTTTGAAAAAGCGAGAGTATTTAGGGCACACCATCAATTTCAAGACCCGCAAGCACTTTAAGGACAAGAAAAGCCACTATGTTTCTGAGGACGAATGCACGATATAAGGCGCTTGATGCACAGTATGCCAAAGAGCAGGATGCACTTGAGATTGAAATTGCAGAGCTGGAAAAGGCTGTTACCGGCTATGAGCAGAGCCAGAAATCAGCAGAGAAATTTATAGCCCTGATTGATAAGTATGAGAATTTTGACACGCTGACAAACACCATGCTCAACGAGTTTGTAGAGAAAATCCTTGTCCACGAACGCGCCCGAAAAGGCAGCCAGGACACCACGCAGGAAATTGAAATCTACTTCAATTTTTTAGGGCGCTATATCCCACCATCCTTACAGCCGGTTCCTTTAACCCCGGAGGAACAGGAAGAACTGCGGAAAAAAGAAGAACGCAAGGACAGGCTTCATCAGAATTATTTGAAGCGGAAAGCCAGCGGCGCACAGAAACGGTATGAGGACAAAATCAAGGCGAAGAAAAAAGCGGAAATGGACGCTAAGAAAGCCATGATCCGGGCTGAGGATATGAAAAAAGGTGTTTTTTCTACTATCGGGCAGCTACCAAAAGAAGAACCGCGCAAAGGCAGCATAGCAGCCAGCGCAGCAGTCTAATCATCACGGAGCAAAGGAGCATGAATATGAGTAAGTTGACTTACATTCGTTGTGGAGATTATGATATACCCAACCTAAAACTTTCTGAACAGCCGGAAACTTCTATCGGCAAGTACGGCAGAATGCGAAAATCCTACCTAAAGGAACATCGCCCCATTCTCTACAACCAACTGCTGATGAGCGAGAAGCTGTATCCGCACCTGATAGAGATTGACCGGACAGCGCAGGAGCGTGTGGACACCATGTTGCCTCACATGATGGAGACTGCGGGTGTCACGGAAGAACTGAAAGCCTGTGATCCTATGCGTTGGGTGGGGCTGATGAACACATTAACGGCACAGATTGAGGAAATTTTAATCAGGAAACTGATTTGCAGCTGAATGGGAGGTGCGGGAAATGCTGACCTTTGAAAAGGTTTTGAAAGTGTTTCAGGCATATCTGGAGGATGACCCTCTGTATGAGGTGGTTCAGACCAGTCATGGTTATACATTGATGGCATGGGAACCCCACCGGAATGACTGGTACAGCGCTGAAATACAGAAAACCCCGGAGGATTTACGGAACGCTTTGTTGGGTACATACGCCAACTTTCTGGAAGATAAGATTACTGGAAATGACCGTGACCTGACTGTGACAGAAACCGGAGAAATCCAGCAGAGGTGTCGGGAACTTTTGGAAAAGTGCCGGGAACCTTGATATAGAAATGCCAGAAGGAGGCCGCGATTATGCGTCCTCCTTCTGCTTCGCAGTCTGTTCCATTTTGAGCGCCCCGTCTATGGCACCTTCGATAATCGGCAGGTATTCTTCAGGGCAGAGTTTCAGCTTGTGGCTGACCCGCTGCCGCTGTTCGCTTTCTTCTCGCATAATCTCCGGGTTAAAATACCGTTCCACGGGAAGTCCGCAGACCTTAATCAACTGGATCATCACAGGCAGGCTCGGAATCGCACCTTGATTCTCAATGTTGGCAAGATACCGCCATTCAATCCCAACCATTTCTGCCAATGTTTTTCGTGCCAGACGCTTTGCCTCTCGTGCAGCTTTGACATCTGCGCCGAAGGTTTCAAAACCGGGACAATCTTCAACTTTCGCCATATAACATCACCCGGTTACATTGTATAATTCATACTTTGCCCGTGGAATGTTACTATATGCAGGTTGGTTGAAGTTTATAATTCATATTCCGTTTCTTGCATTGTTCGAGAAAGAGAACTATAATGTATTCTGTGGAGGTGCGAAATGGACTATATGACATTGAAAGAGGCTGCCGAGAAATGGGGCGTGACACCTCGTAGGGTAAATTATTATTGTGCCGGAGGGCGTATCCCCGGTGCTGTGAAGATGGCTGGTGTTTGGCTGATCCCTAAAACTGCGGAGAAGCCGCTTGATGGCCGGACAAAACAAGGGAGGTTGCTAAAACATGAATAGTGTTTTGATTATAGACGATGACAAGGAACTTTGTACCTTGATGAAAAAATGTGTAGAACAGGAAAACTTATCTGCGGTAGTAGCACATGGCGGTTTAGAGGGCCTGCGGCTGCTGGAAGAAAACAAGGATACCTGTTCTTTGATTATTCTGGATGTGATGATGCCGGATATGAACGGTTTTCAGGTATTGCAGGGAATCCGTAAGAAGAACAATGTGCCGGTTCTGATGCTGACTGCCAAAAGCGACGAGGAAGATAAGGTTTCGGGCCTGCGGCTGGGGGCAGACGATTATCTGACAAAACCGTTTGGAATTAACGAACTGATGGCCCGTGTCAATTCGCTGATCCGGCGCTATACCACCCTAAATCCCGTGGCAGGAAGCGAAGCGGCAACAATGTTGCTGAAAGATATGGTGATTGATAAAGTCAATCGAACCGTGACGCTTCAAAATCTTCCGGTGGAGCTGACCGGCAAGGAATTTGATCTGCTTGTATTTCTGGCGTCCAACAAAGGGCGTGTCTTTACGAAAAAACAGATTTATACGCAAGTATGGGCGGAAGAATACGCTTTTGACGACAGCAACATCATGTCCTTTATCAGCAAATTAAGAAAGAAGATTGAGCCAAATCCTGAACAACCGTTTTACATTCAAACTGTCCGGGGTGTAGGGTATCGGTTCAATAAGGAGGTATAGGCATGGATGTCAACCTGTATCTGCTGCTGGCGCTGTTGGCCACCCTGCTGGTGATCGCCTATCTTCTGACAAGGCTCCACCGTGTCCGGGGCCAGCTTTCCCTTATCAAAGATGCCCTGATGGACATAAAGAGCGGCAACCTCAACCGCCGTGTACTTGTACGGGAAAGCGACATGACAAAGCAAATCTGCTATGACATCAATGAGATTGCCATGAGCAGCCAATCCCGGCTTATCCAACAGAAGCAATCTGAGCAGGCTTATAAGCGGCTTATGACAAGCCTTTCCCATGATGTGAAAACCCCTCTTGCCTCTCTGGTGGGCTATTTGGAGGCCGTGGAAAGCAAGATGGTGACTGGGGCCGAGCAAGAAGAATACATTCGGGTGGCTGCGGAAAAAGCGCACCATCTGAAAGAGTTTGTGACTGTCCTGTTTGAATGGGTGAAGCTGGACGCCGGGGAACAGATTTTTCATTTTGAGCTTTGCGATTTGAACGAGCTTTCACGCAATATTATGGCTGACTGGGTGCCGCTGCTGGAAAGTCACGATCTTACCTATGAGATAGAGATACCTGAAACAGAATACATGACAAGAGTTGATTCCACCGCCTACACCCGTATTCTCAATAACCTGCTGCAAAATATCCTGACGCACAGCGTTGCAAGCCAAGTGTCCCTCACTGTGACCGAAACGGAGCAACAGGCAAAAATTGTTGTTGCCGATAATGGGAAAGGGATTTCCATCTCTGATCTTCCCCATATCTTTGAACGGATGTATCAATGCGACCATTCCCGGGCTGCCAAGGGGAACGGGTTGGGACTCTCTATTGCAAAGGAATTGGTGAGCGTCCATAAAGGAACTATTACAGCGGCCAGCATTCCCGGAGCCGGAACAACATTTACAATCATGCTTCCGAAAGCCCTGTGATAGCGCAGGGCTTTCTTGCTATCTAAACAAGGTTAAAACAAGATTTCGGCAAGGTTATGGCAAGGTTCGCCCCTTATAATGGGAACCATGAAAGGAGGAAACCGTATGACGATTATTACAACTGAAATCCAGAAATGGAAACGGAATAAAATTGTCTGGTGTATTTTGGCTCTGACACTTCTGCTTGGAGCGTTTGCGATTGAGAGGGCTTGCAGCATTTCAAGGAGCAGTCCCTTTATGGATAGTTTTGGCGACCTTTACACACTGGCCTTTAAGAATCTGTCCAGCCTGTTTCTGCCGATTGTGCTGGGAATGTTTGCAACGACACTGTTTTTCGATGAACACAAAAATGACACGATGAAAGAACTGCTTATCATTCCTATTACAAAAGCACAGCTATACTTTTCAAAAGTCGCTGTGGTTATTCTGATGTCCGTAGGACTGTGCCTGATTACTTTTCTTTTGTGTGTTGTCGGTGGGCTGATTGCCGGAGGCTTTCCCGATCTGAACGCCCAAACACTGATGGACGCTGGTCTTTTGTATCTGGCAGGTGGTATTCTGATTCCCATAGCTATGCTTCCGATTGTGTTTCTTTCCGCGCTGTCAAAGGGATATATCCTGCCCATTGGCGCAACGCTGCTTTATCTGATTCCCGTAGTCATTGCCCCGGCTTATCTTACGGGAATACACCCGCTGGCAAGCGTGATGGGGATTTATCCCCATATTTCCGAAGCGGCCGCAGCTATGGTAGAAAGCCTGATGCAAGGCGTTTTATTCAATACTTCGCCGCTTGTTTGTGTCGGTTCGCTGCTCTTGATCGGTGCTGCATTTGCCGCCGCATCCGTAGTGGCTCTAAAAAAGCAATCTTACTGAAAGGAAAGACCTATGAAACGATTGAGTTGTTTATTACTCGGTATTCTGCTTGTTTTTTCTCTTTGTGCCTGCCAGCAGGCCGCTCCATCTTCCGGCGAGGCTCCCGACCAACAGGCCATTACGGAAGAAGCAACAGAATACTTTAACCAAATGATGGATGGAGATTTTGAAACTTTCTTCAATGCGTTGCCGCAGGGCGTACAGGATAATATTTCTGCGGAGACGATACAGGAAACATGGGAAGAAGAAGTCGATAAGCTGGGTGGGCTGCCGCAGAACACTTCCCCGGATGTGTCCTGCTATGTGCCGGAACACTCTGACCAAATCCGTGTTGAATTTGTCATTCCTTGTGACAAAGGCAATTTCAGAGTATTCATCAACTATTTCCCGGATGGCAGCCTTTACAACTATGTTATCTGGAAGAACGAAACAAAATGAGAAAGCGAGGTATTTTTATGAGTGATCTTGTGATTGAAACCAAAAAGCTGACAAAGATTTACGGGGAACAAACTGCCGTTAATTCTGTGAATCTTCATGTGAAACCGGGTCGGATTTATGGACTTTTAGGACGCAACGGAGCCGGTAAAACCACAATTATGAAAATGATTTTGGGCCTTACACCAATCACTTCCGGCGAAGTGGATGTGTTCGGACAGAACATCAAAGGCCATGAGAAACGCATTTATCCCCGTATTGGGGCAATCATCGAAACTCCCGGTTTTTATCCGAATCTGACTGGCACAGAAAACCTTGAAATTTTTGCGAAGTTGCGAGGAACACCCCAGCCCAATGCCGTCAAGAACGCGCTAGAAGTTGTGGGATTGCCCTACAAGGACAAAAAGCTGTTCAGTAAGTATTCCCTCGGCATGAAGCAGCGCCTCGGTATTGCCAACGCTATTCTGCATGACCCAGAGCTTTTGATTTTGGACGAGCCGACCAATGGACTTGACCCTATCGGTATAGCCGAAATGAGGAACTTTATTAAGAATTTAAGTGTGGAGCGTGGCAAAACAATCCTAATTTCCAGCCATATACTTTCCGAAATTTCACTGTTGGCAGATGACATAGGCATTATCGACCACGGGGTTCTGCTGGAAGAAAGCAGCATGGAAGAATTAGAAAAGAAAAATCGGAAATACATCCAGCTTCAAGTGTCGGATATTCCAAAAGCCTCTTTAATTTTAGAAAGGCAATTCCATGTGACCGATTATGCGGTGCAGGACGAACACAACCTGCGGCTTTATGACACCGCACTGGATATGGCGGCAATCAACAAGGCTCTTGTGGTGCAGGATGTAGCTGTTATCAGCTCCCAAATCTGCAATGATACCCTTGAGGATTATTTCAAACAGATCACAGGGGGAGCGGGAATTGCTTAAACTGATACAAGTTGAATTTCTAAAACTGCGCCGGAGAAAGTTTATCTGGCTCATGCTGCTGGCGGCGCTCTTTATGCCACTGGCTGCCGTATTTTACTTTTCAAGTGTCAAAGGAACCGGTGTGGACCCCATTATGTTTTACAAATGGACAGCGTTCAGCTATACCCCGTGGATCATCCTACCGGTAGTGCTGGGGATGTTGTGTACCATGCTGATGTATAACGAAAACCAGTATGATATGCTCAAACAGCTTTGGATTGTACCGGTCAATAAAATGGCATACTTTTTCAGCAAGTTTGCTGTGGTGCTGGTGTATTCCATTTGCTTTATGCTAGTCACCGCAACGGCGTCCATTCTGACCGGCGTACTATCCGGTTATATTCCCTTTGACAGTGAAAGTGTCCTTTATCTTTTGCGGAAGTGTATGGAAATTTCTCTGTTGACCGCCTTTGCGGTGTTACCAGTACTGGCGGTTGCCGCAGCGCAAAAGGGCTATATTCTTCCTGTTTGCCTGACGCTGATTTATACATTCCTCGGCTTTATCCTCTTGATGGTGAATATGTACCTACATCCGCTGTCCAGTATGACCGCTATTGTTATGTATGATATTCCGGGTGTTGTATTCGATCAGCCATTAAATATTCCAGCCGCATTTCTGTGTATTGGTGTATGGGCTGCTGCTTCGGCTGTATTGGCGAATGTGGCATTGGTTCGGAGAAAGTGAGGTGCAAAAAATGATGAAAGATTTGCTTTGGGCGGAGAGCCAGAAGCTCCACCGTTCCAAAATACTCTGGATTGCTGGGTTTGCAACAGTCATGGTAGGGTTGATAGTCTTTGCACAGGGACAGTTTACATTCTATGACCGCCGATATATTGACGGGGCTGGATGGTTTATGACAGCGGCCCAATCCCTTGCTACCTTTTATGTTCTGCCTGCTGTAATTTCCCTATTGGGAAGTTATATGATTTGCCGGGAGGAACAGGAGGATACCTTAAAATCTCTGCGGCTCATTCCCGTAGATGAAGTGAAACTGACACTTGCCAAAATGATACTTGCCTTTGTGTTCAGCGTTCTGATTTACCTTTTACTTTTTGCAATTACCTTTCTTGTCGAGGCAGTTTTGCATTTAAAAGCACTTTCCGTTGGCCTTGTGTTAGAAAATCTTAAAATATATTTTCTGGATGGGGTAGGCGTATTCTTTGCAATTTCGCCTATTATCGCTCTGGTAGCGCGGATGAAAAAGGGGTATTGGCTGGCTCTGGTATTTGCAGAAATATATTCGTTTGCTGGATTATTTGCGAGTATGTCCCAGCAGTTAAAGACGGTATATCCCATGACAGCCGTTTTCAATATCTCTGGTTATTATAATGCAAATATGTTTCAGGTTTTAATCGGCGTTGTAATTCTGATGGTTTGTGTGATTTTGTCATTGTTAATTTTGAAAGGATTGAACCGCAAGACTAAATAAATGCAATATATCTAATGATCTGCCGGACGACGGCAAAAGAAAAAAAGCCGTCGTAGAGCAGACAATTTGACACGCCCATTTGAAACGGCGGCTTTGATTTTCAGAGCCGCCGTTTCTTTTCGTCTCCCCTAAACCAACGACGACCTAACACCGTGTAAATCCACGGCGGCATATAGGAGGATTGCCGCCGTGTCTATTTTTGCTTTTTTTCACAGTGCCCATGACCTGCACCAGCTAAAAAAAGTCTGTTCCCAGCAGCGGAGCAATGCGGCCAGCGGTATGCACTATACCATGTAACTAAACAGCAAAATAGATTTCATTACGCTCGTATGGCTTTATGCCGTCCGGGCGCTTTTTTGTCCCTATGGAGCCGGAACATCGGGTCAGCATGGCCCGAACTTTATCCTCGGTGCCGTTCTCCGCCGCCCCATTCAGATTTACCAAAAAAATCTGAATGGAGGAAAGGCAGATGGAAGTTACCATCAATTATAACGGACAAGCTGTGGCCGTGGAGGTTACGCTGGAAGTCTATGAATTTCTTGACCGGGCCGATCATAAAACGGAGAACCTGTTCCATGAACAGCGGCGGCATTGGGATGGCCGGGAGTTTGACGAGTACATCATTACCACCGAGGGTGTAGGGGGCTACGGCGAAACGCCGGAAGAATACCTTTGCCGCATGGAAACGCTGCATGAGCTGATGACTGTTCTGGACACCTGTACCGAGGCCCAGCGCCGCCGGTTCCTGCTCTATGCGCTTGACGGGCTGAGCCTTGCAGAGATCGGTGTGCTGTGCGGCTGCTCCAAAGTGGCTGTTTATCAAAGTGTGGAGGCGGTTAGAAAAAAATTTATAAATTTCTTTGAGAACAGGCTTAACGAATGACCTGTTTTCTGGCTACCAAGTGAAAGGGATCATTTCCCTTATCTCAGCGAGGGGCGGACAGCGGACGAGCTGTCCGCCTCTCCGATTTTCAGGAGGTAAGCCTATGAAAACAATCAATCTGCGGTGGATGTATCCCCACTACCGGCATGATGAGTTTGTGGATGTTACAGACGAGGTATGGGCAGCGATGTATCAGGCCCAGCGGGAGATGGAGAACTATGAGCGCCGGAAAGTCTACCACCGCGCCTACTACTCTCTGGACGCATACAGCTGGCTGGAAAATTACGCACTGGAACACAGCAGATCGCCGGAAGATATTTTGCTGGAACGAGAAGAAATGACCACCCGCCTGCACCTGATTGCAGCTCTGCCCGCGGCTCTGGCTCATGCCACTCCGACACAGGCCCGCCGTGTTCACACCTACTACATTGCCGGTATCAAGCAGCCGGAAATCGCCCGGAGAGAGGGTATCCACAGCAGTAAGGTCAGCGTTGCCATCCACCGGGGGCTGCGGAATATGCGCCGTTGCTATGATGTCCTTTTTCAAACAGAGTGAGGGCGTGCCTATGCAGACCATCAATCTCAAACAATATTATCCATTTTGCAAAGAGGACATTTTTGTGGAGGTGTCCGATGAGATCGTCGAAGCGTTTCTTCTGGACAAGAGAGCCGAGGCCGCCAGAGATCGCAAGATGTTCCGGTATAAGGCGTTTTATTCCCTCGATTGTAACGATGGAATCGAAAATGCCGCCATCGGCTGGGCGCAGCCATCGCCGGAGGACTACCTGATAGAAAAAGAAGAATTAGCCGAATACGAAGAACTGATACGGCGATTGTACGAAGCCATTTCTTTCCTGCCGCCTATGCAGGCTCGCCGTGTCCATGCCCGCTATATGCTGGGTATGAAAGTGAAAGATATTGCCGCAATGGAGGGTATCACGCCATCACAGGCAGGAAAATCCATCCATGCCGCACTGCGGAGGCTGCGCCGGTACTTTGCGCGTCAGAAATGGACGGTCAATCTATGAGTATTTCCAAAGAAAAGAGGTGCCTGACATGAACGAAAAAATTACAGCCCACCCCCAAAAAGAAGAACGGGAGAAAGTCCTGAAGGAGATCCGGCAGCTTGAAAACCGAAAGAAGATTTTGGAGAACAAGCAGCGGAACGAAGAACGCAGGGTTCGCACCCGCCGCCTGATTGAGCGCGGAGCCATTTTGGAGGGTATTTTTCCGCTGCCTCCCAACCTTTCCAGCGCAGAGGTCAAAACATTTCTGATTGCCCTGTCCCATCTTCCGGGGGCTGCGGAATTGACTGCAAACCTGCCAAAATCCGGGGACACGCCATAAGTCCCTTGTTTACAAGGGCGCACTTATACACCGTTGCCGGTGCTGTGCGCCCTGCCGGGAGCGTTGCGTACTTCGTCCGCGATGGGAAGCTACGCTCCCCAAACCCCTTGTGCGCTCTGCGCAGCCAGACACCCGCTTTGCGTTTGTCCGGCTCCACAGAGCCTGTTATCCCCTCACTGAAAGGAGGTGTTCCCCATACAACCGATTGGAACGATAAAGGAAATGTGGAGATTTGGCGGGTAGCGTGGGCGGCCTACACCAATCGAGCGCTGGAATCTGCCGGCAGACCGGAACGCATTGACCATCGCAGCTACAAGCGGCAGGGCATTGATAAAATTCCCTCTGTCCATCTGGGGCCAGCCGCCAGCCAAATGGAAAAGCGCGGCATCCGCACCGACAAGGGCGAAGTAAACCGGCAGATCGCCGCCGACAACAAGCTGCTGAAAGAAATCAAAGCCCGCATTACCCGTCTTTATCGCTGGTCGAAAGCCGAAACGGAAAAACCACAAACACAGCAAAGCAGCTTGACAGCTTTGTGGGAGGCCCAGCAGCAGTTGGACGCTCCCCGCACCCGCACCGGCAAAATCCGGGCTTTGCAGGAAAGCGCTGCACTATTCAGCTTTTTGCAGGCAAACGGCATCCAGTCTATGCAGCAGCTTCATGAAAAAATCGCTGATATGAACAGATGTTACTATGACCTGCGGGGAAAGATCGTCAAGGCTGAGCGCCGGATCGCCACTCTTACCGAGCGCGGGGAGATGTGGGAACAGTACAACCAGTACAAGTCCATCCACAAGCAGCTTGCCAAAGTAAAGCCGGAAAAACGGGAACAGTTTGAACAGCGCCACAGCCGGGAACTGATTCTGTATGACGCAGCAGCCCGGTATCTGAAAGAACTGAAAGACAGCGGCGAGGGGATAACCCCGAAGGCATGGCAGCGGGAAATCGACCAGCTGACCGCCGGAAAGCAGACGGACACGCTTGCCATGAAATCCATGCGGGAGGATTTGAAAGCAGTGGAACGGCTCCGCAAAACCGCCGAGCAGCTGTCCCGACAGGAACGGGACAAGCCTCACGACCGGGAGCCGGATCGGTAAAGGATACTGCATTTTGGCGTACCCCTGTCAAGTGCGTCGCATTTCACGACATACTTTTGCACACAGAAAAACCGCCGTACAGGTTTCCCCATACGGCGGCAGACTGTTTATTTGCCGAACAAGTCGCTGTGTGTGCCGGTGCGGGCCAGCGTCAGCACCAGAACATCATCTTCTATGCGGTAGACAAGCAGCCAGTCCGGGAGAATGTGACATTCTCGATGGCCTGCCCAATCGCCAGACAGGTCATGGTCACGGTTCTTATCCGGCAGCGGTTCGCCCATTGCCAGCAATGCTACGACCTGCTCCAGCAGTTCGATCTTCAAGCCACGCTTGATGGCTCGTTTGTAGTCTTTTTTGAAACTGGTCGTGTACTTGACGGTATATTTGGTTTCTTTCATCTTTTCAGGTCAGCAAACAACTCGTCAAGGTCATTGTAGCCCTTTACAGACGGGTCTTTTGCAATCCTTTCCGCTTCCAGCATGGCAGCAACCGTTTCCTTGTTCGGCTGTTCCAGCCTTACTTCAAAGGGAATGCCGCCTTCACGAAGCGACTGGCGCACAAAGATGTTAAACGCCGTAGTCAGGTTCATGCCAAGTTCTGTAAACAGTGCGTCCGCCTGCGCTTTCAAATCTGCGTCCATGCGGATACTGATGTTTGTGGTATTTCCAGCCATACGATCAACCCCTTTCTGCTGGCAATTATAGTATATGCCATTTGCACGAAGAAAACAATACTTTGCACGAATATTTAACAATAAATTCATTCAAGGAGGTTATCAACTTTATGAAAGAAATCATTTATGAAGAACAATAAGTCTGAACCTATCCCCGCCATGGATTACCGCCAGTACCGCAGAGTGCGGAGGCTGGTGCATGAGTGCTGTAACTACATCGACGGAAACTGTATCGCCCTGGACGATGGGGAGGAATGTGTCTGTGTCCAGTCTATTTCCTACTCCCTGTTGTGCAGGTGGTTTCGGACGGCGGTATTGCCGCAGGATAAGGAACTGGAAACGGCGCTGTTCCACCGGCTGAATGCGAAGAAATGCGCCGTATGCGGGGCGCTGTTTACCCCCGGTTCCAACCGGGCCAAATACTGCCCGGAATGTGCCGCACGCATGAAGCGGATCAATGCCGCAAAGCGCAAGCGGAAACAACGGGAGAAATGTCACGCTTTAGGGGCTGAAAAACCCTTGTAAATCAAGGCTTTTTTCGAGGGTGTCAAAGGCAGGCTGATAGATTTATCCTCCGACCCCTAAAACGGCCTTAAAATGCGTACAGAATCCCAAGAGAAACCCCAAGGAGGAACCCAATGTCAGACAACCGAAAATATTATTACCTGAAACTCAAAGAAAACTATTTTGACGATGATTCCATCGTGCTGCTGGAAAGTATGCAGGATGGTGTGCTGTATTCCAACATTCTGCTCAAGCTGTATCTGAAATCGCTGAAACATGGTGGACGGCTTCAACTTGACGAGGACATTCCTTACACGGCGCAGATGATCGCCACCATTACCCGCCAGCAGATCGGCACTGTGGAGAGAGCCTTGCAGATCTTTTTGAAGCTGGGTCTTGTGGAGGTGCTGGACAGCGGCACATTCTACATGAGCAACATCGAACTTTTAATCGGCCAGTCCTCTACCGAGGCTGAGCGAAAGCGGGCTGCGAGGCTCCAAAATAAGGCTCTTTCTGCGCCCCGGACAAACGGCGGACATTTGTCCGACATTCGTCCACCAGAGATAGAGATAGAGTTAGAGAAAGAGATAGAGATAAAGAGAGAGATAGAGAAGGGACACCCCGCCCACGCCTATGGCCGTTACCAGAATGTTTTCCTGACGGACGGGGAACTGGCAGACTTACAGGCCAGCTTTCCCACTGTATGGGGCCAGTACATCGAAAAGCTGTCCGAGTACATGGCTTCTACTGGCAAGCGGTATCAGAGCCATGCAGCGACCATCCGGCGCTGGGCCGGTGAGGACGCTAAAAAAACTGTCACACCCTCACGCAACCGGGATTACAGCGTAAAGGAGGATGAAACTGTATGATTGAGATTACCGCAGAAATCCGGGCATTCATCGACAAGGCAGCTGCCGGTGTGGAATTGGCTGAGGACGAGTATATAGACCCGTCAGACGGGCTCATTCACTGTAAGAAGTGCGGCGGCCAGAGGCAGACCGTTGTGCCATGCTTTGGGAAATCCGGCTACTTTATGCCGCGCTGCATCTGCCAGTGCCAGCGGGAAGCTGAGGAGCAGCGCAAGGCTGCTGAAGAACGGCAGCGCCGCATGGAGCGTATCAAACGCCGAAAGGCACAGGGTTTGCAAGACCGCTATCTCTATGACTACACCTTTGCCAACGACAACGGCCAAAACCCATTGATGGACAAGGCTCACGCCTATGTGGAGAACTGGAAAGAGGCATATAAGAGCAATATCGGGCTTTTGCTATTTGGAGATGTGGGAACCGGCAAGTCTTTTTTCGCCGGATGTATTGCCAATGCTTTGCTTGACCAGGATGTGCCGGTGCTGATGACGAACTTTCCCACCATTCTGAACCGCCTGACCGGGATGTTCTCTGAGGACAGGTCAGAGTTTATTGCCAGCTTTGATGAGTACGACCTGCTTATCATTGACGATCTGGGTGTAGAGCGCAGTACCGAATATGCTATGGAGCAGATGTTTTTCGTCATCGACAGCCGCTACCGCAGCCGCAGGCCCATGATTATCACAACAAACTTGAAACTGTCCGAGCTGAAAAACCCGCCTGACCTGGCCCACGCCCGTATCTATGACCGTATTCTGGAACGGTGTGCGCCGATTCTCTTTGACGGGAAGAATTTCCGGGAAGAAAATGCCGGTGCTACCCGACAGGCAGCAAAAGACATTGTAAACAGTAAGCACGACTGATTTTTTACCGGCGGCACAGACCCGTTCGGAGAAAGGAGCGCCATGAACAAAGAACCCCATACTATGCAGGTGGCAGACGCCGCTACTGCGTCCAGAGCGCCGGAAAACACGCCGGCGATGGTAAAGAAAATCGGCAAGACAACCTACAAGGTTCATGTCCATTTCAGCAATACCAGCACAGAAACCATGAGCGATAAAATCAAGCGTATGCTCAAAAATGAAATTCAGCAGATGTGACAGACTGATAAACGAAGCCGCCTTGTGCTAAACTGATGATGGTACGCACCAAAATTTTTGTCAAGGAGGACACGAAAATGCTTTACACAGAAAAAGAGAAACATGAAATTGAGCGAGTAAAGGAAGTCTTTGCGGAACATCTGCGGCAAAGCCCTGATTTTGAACTGCTCTGGTCGGACAAGGTAGGCTATGTCTGGCTGACGATTGGCGTCAATCCAGTCTATGTGGATACCGGTATCAGAATCGAATCAGCCGCCGATCTCTGCTGCAAGTGTTTGGATGATGTTGCTATGGATGTTTTGTATATGACGGGCAACGATCATGCACTGGAGGAAGCCGACCCGCTGGAATTGGCCGAAATCAAGCGGCGCTGGGAGCCATATATCAACCAGCTGCCAGACTATGCGTATCTCTGCAAAGACCTGCTGAACGGAAAAATGTAATCTATCAAACGAGGTGTCAGGAGCCATACGGTGCTTCTGGCACCTTTTTTGTAGATTTTTGTGAATTCGATTAAAAAGTCCTTGACAATTTGTCTCTGGCAAGACCGCAAAATCCATCCTGATTTCCTGCGGTGCCCGCCTTTCGCCCTTTGACATCCAAGAAATCCGGGATGCGACCATGTACGATGAGCTGGAACTGGATAAGCTGGGCGACCGAAAAACAGCCTTATTCCTTATCATGTCGGATACGGACAGCACGTTCAATTTCCTTATCAGCATGATCTACTCCCAGCTTTTCAATTTGCTCTGTGACAAAGCAGATGATGTGTACGGCGAAAAGCTGCCTGTCCATGTGCGCTGCCTGATCGACGAGTGTGCCAACATTGGCCAGATTCCGCAGCTGGAAAAACTGGTGGCAACCATCCGCAGCCGCGAGATTTCGGCCTGCCTTGTGCTGCAAACCAGAAGCCAGTTGAAAGCCATCTACAAGGATAATCGTTATTTTTGTCATTGTTTATAAACAGCGTTTCATCTCGCAAATTATGACTTCTAAATCCCCGGTTCGCTCCTGCGATGATGTAGATGAACAGGCATTGTCTTATGCAGAAATCAAGGCTCTGTGTGCCGGCAATCTTCTCATCAAAGAGAAGATGGATTTGGATGTGCAGGTCGCAAAGCTGAAGGTGCTGAAAGCCGACCATCAGAGCCAGAAGTTCCGTTTGGAAGATAAGCTGTTGACGAAGTTCCCGGCTGACATTCAGGAAACGAACGCCCACATTGCCGGGTTGAAAGCGGACGCACAGCTTGCCGCCGCCCACCCGCAGGGCAAGGAGGAGTTTTGCGGCATGGTCATTAAGGGTGTTGCCTACGACGAGAAAAAGACCGCCGGCGAGCGTCTGGTTCTTGCCTGTTCCGAGCTGCCCAACGCCGAGGAAAAAGTCATCGGCAACTACCGGGGCTTTGAGCTTTCTCTGCGGTTCGATGCTTTCCGCACGGAGTATCAGGCACTTTTGAAAGGGCAGCGAAAGTACACGGTGCCTTTGGGCAACGACCCGCTGGGCAACATCATCCGTCTGGATAATTCCCTGAACAGCTTCCCGGAGCGCATCACCGCCGCCGAGAATGAGCTGACCACCCTGCATCAGCAGCAGGCGGCGGCGCAGGTCGAGGTGGAAAAGCCGTTCCCGCAGGAAGAGGAACTGGCGCAGAAATCTGCACGGCTGGCCGAGCTGAATGCACAGCTGGATGTGGACGAAAAACAGCATGATGAGCCGGAACAGGAAGAACCGAAAAAGGAGGATGCCCCGCGCCCCTCTGTGCTGGCTGCGCTGGAAGATAAGGCTGATAAGGTAGAACCCGTCAAACCGTTCAAATCTTATTTCGACAAGGAGGAACGATAACGTGCGGAATCGGGAGTACCGATTGTTTATTCGTGTCACCGCAGAAGAACGGCATCGCATCTGTGAAAAAATGTATGGCATGGGGATTCACAGCCTGAGTGCCTATATCCGCAAAATGGCGCTGGATGGGTATTGTCTGAACCTTGATCTGCCACAGCTGCGGAAGATGTCCTACCTTCTTCAGAATTGCAGCAATAATCTGAATCAGATGGCGAAGCGTGTCAATGAAAGCAATCAGCTGTATGCCGCAGACCTTGAGGACTTGCGCACCCGGCTGGATGAGCTGATTGAGATTGGTCGGCAGATCCTTTCCCGGCTGGCAGAGCTCTAAAATTTTCCCCGCAGTTGGAGGACTGTGGGGGTACATAAGGGTTGACATCCTTGCAAGGCAGATGTCGATACCTTTATAATAGGGGCGAAAAAGAAAGGTTGGTGTCTGATATGAGGTTTTTGTTCAAGATGATGCTTGCTCCGATCTCTCTGTTCGTGGCTTTTCTGGCTTTGATGGCAAAGTGGCTTCTTACTCTGTCCAGCTATGTTGTCGCGCCGTTGATGCTGTATATTTTCGGCTGCGGCATCTACACCGTCTACCGCCAGACTTGGGATCAGTTCCTGATTCTGCTGGTTGCTGAATTTCTCTGCTTTGTCCTTTTTGTCGGCGCAACTGCGATGGTGGAGGGCGTTGAACGATTCAGCGGCTGGCTCCGGGACGTTATTTGATTTTGAATCTTCTGCCGCCTTCGGGCGGCTTTTTCGTTGAAGGGGGGGATCTGCTCTGGCCGCTACTCGTCTGATTGCACTGCATCAGCACAAAGGAAAATCTATTGCCGCCTGCCTGAAAGACCGCACCGGCTATGCGCAGAATCCCGACAAGACTGAAAGGGGCGAACTTGTCAGCAGCTATCAATGCAGCCCGCTTACCGTGGATGAGGAGTTTATGCTCACAAAGAAGCTGTACGAGCAGGCCACCGGGCGCAGCCAGAAAAGCAATGTGATTGCCTATCAGATACGGCAATCCTTCCGGCCCGGTGAAATCACAGCAGCGGAAGCAAATCAAGTTGGCTACGAATTGGCCTCCCGATTTCTGAAAGGCAAACACGCTTTTATCGTCGCCACCCATACCGACCGGGAGCATATCCACAATCATATTATCTATAACTCGACCGCTTTGGATGGCACCCGGAAATTTCGGGATTTTTTCTTCTCTGGGCTGGCAGTGCAGCGATTGAGCGACCTGATTTGTCTGGAGCATCAGCTCTCCGTAATTGAAAAGAAGCCTTACCGAGAACGGCAGAAGCGCATCACTTACCCGCCAAAGGAAAGCAACCGCGACCGGCTGTGCAGTGTCATCGACGAAATTTTGCAGCAGAAGCCCACCGACTACGAAGATTTTCTGCAAAAGCTGGAACAGCAGGGCTATGAAATCAAGCGCGGCAAATACACCTCGGTCAAAGGCGCACGGCAGAAACGCTTTATCCGGTTCAAGACACTGGGTGCCGGGTACAGCGAGGACGAAATCAAAGCTGTGCTGGCTGGCAAAGTGGAGCACCACCCCCGCCAGAAACAGCTACCCAAAGAGCAGCCGTTTCAGCTGCTGGTCGATATTCAGGCAAAACTTGCTGAAGGCAAAGGCGGCGGCTATGAACGTTGGGCGAAAAAGTATAATCTGAAAGAAATGTCCAAGACGCTGATTTTTCTGCAAGAGCAGAAAATCGGCAGTGCGGATGAGCTGAAAGAGCTTTCAGATGCTGCACTTTCACACTATCACGAACTGGGCGATTCTATCAAGGCCGCAGAGCAGCGCATGACCGAGATTGCCGTCCTCCGGGCGCACATCGTCAACTACGCCAAGACCCGGCCAGTGTATGATGCTTACCGCAAATCTGGGTATAGTCCCAAATTTCTGGAAGCACACCGGGAGGAAATAACGTTGCACCGAGCTGCCAAAGACGCTTTTGATGAAACAGGATTGAAAAAGCTGCCGAAGGTAAAGGAGCTGAACGCGGAGTATTCTGCTTTGCTCACCAAGAAAAAAGCACTCTATCCAGAGTACCGAAAGGCACGGGATGAGATGCAGGAGATCGTAAAAGCGCAGAAGAATGTAGAGCTGTTCTTTGCAGAGGAAAAGGACGGCAAGGAAAAAGAACAAACCCGATAAGCCAAGGCCGCCGAGAGTCTGACCTTTTATGGTCGGTTCCCGGCGGTCTTTTTTAGTTTATGTAGCAGCGATCTTGCGTCACGAGCCAATCCTCGCACAACCGCTGGGCTTCGTCCATGGTTTTGCAAGTGCAGTTGAACAGCCTGCCGTGCAGCGAACAGTAAGTGTACCGAACTTTCGGTACGCCGTTTTCGTCCTGAAACTTCGTGTAGCGTTCCTCACCGGGCATCAGATAAAGCTGTTCCATCTCTGCATCCGTCCTCTCTTTTTCGTGTGTCAGGCACACAACGTTTTTATTTTACCACGAATGCCGGGACTGTGCCATTGACGCTTGCACCAAAAAGCATTCGGGATTTTCGGAGAGAGTGTGCATTGACACGCAGCAGAAGCGTTCCGCAGGAATGCGCAGCCTGCATCCATTGGATGCAGAACGCATGGGGTTTGGGCACCGCCCAACAAGCATTTTGCAACGCAAAATAGCATTTGTGCGCACAAATGCACTGCTTGCCGCTTCAATGAACAGTACAGATGTATGTGCTCAAAGCATATAGCATATATGAGAGACAACCAATTCATACTTAAGCATAACATTTGAAATCGCAATCTTCTCAGCAGTTTACCTCCCATGCATGATCTGGATCATACATAGCAGTATTTCGCGTCCATTCCCCATTGTCCGGATTAATGCTACAGGAGGCTATGCATTTGTTACCAGTACAGACCAACACATAGATTTCCCAGCATTCTCCAGCCTCCCAGTAGCTTCTTTCACCTTGAATGTACCTCACATCAAGGTCTTCTGGTACTCCCAGACCTCTTGCCATATCCTTCAGCTGTTCTTCCGTCAGCATACTATTCAGGTATTCTTCCTTTGAAGCAAACCGATATTCGTAATCCTCTCCCGGCATTCTCATTGTCTCAGTAAAAATACCGTTTTCTTCTTTGTAGACAACCCGATAATCCAAATCCGAGGTCGCAATGTGGTTTTCATCGACCTTTTCCGGAAAATAGCCGTACACTGAAGTCGATGTATAATTTCCATCATTTACACCAAACAATACAGTCGTTGGTTCGCTCGCCGAATATCCGATTTCAAAGTCCAAAAAAGTTTTATTGCCCAGCGTAATAAAGCTCTCTGAAAAATCCATCTGTTCGGCCCCAGATACCTTTGCCGGTCCGCCCGTTACATCTCCATTCAGAGCAATTTCTTCGACCGAACCATCCGATTTCAGGTAGTAAAGCTTCACCGACTCCCATGTCTGGTATTCGTCATTCCGGATTCCCAAAAATCCAAAGGCTTCCTGTTTTCCATCCCCATCATAATCGTTCACGATGACATAACGCTCGTTTTCTGCATATTCAGCGTCCGCCGCCACCCCATCTATTGCATTCTGGAATATTGCAGTTGTGTCCAGCGGCTCATCATTTTCATTAAGGCCCAGCAAGGCTCTCAGTTCTTCGCAGGCTTTCTCTATTTTTTCTTGTAATGCCTTAAGCATCTGCTCTGTGATTTCTTTAAATTTACTCCAGTCAATAGAGTCCAAAATATTTTGAGCTGACTCATAATCTGACAATGCAGCTTCATTTGCGTTGGTCACCTCGTTGACTTCTGCACGACCCACATAGGCTTCTGCACGTGTGTAGGGCTGTTCCACTGCCTTTTCGATAGCTGTGGTATAGTCTGTCTTTGCATCATCATACTGTTTCAAAACCACATAAGCTTCTGCACGGCCCATATATGCTGAGATATTCTCCGGATCAAGACCAATAGCTTCTGTAAAGGATGCTACAGCTTCCGTATAGTTCAGCTCGGTCAAATACTTCTGACCAAGTTCTACCTTCTCCATTGCCTTTGCAGCTTTCGAGGTACAGGCCGTAAAAAAGACCATTGATAAGAGGAGTACACCAATCAATATCTCTTTACACTTTTTCATAACCGAAGTCCTTTCTTATTTATCCTCTCGATACTCAATTTTGAACGAACCAATCATATTGCTGCTCATGTCCCACTCATAAATTGGCTGAGACAAATTATTTTTTTTCCCTTCCATTACCATATCTGTCGCATCGATCGACTCTGACTTTCCACTATAAGATATAAAGTCCATTATGGCTTTTGTATATCTTGTTCCAGTTGGAACATAAATATAAAGCGTATCAGATGTTTTTTCAACACGACTAACGGGATTACTCAGAAAAACGGTTTCAATAATTTGGGGTCTCCAATCAACTCCCGCCCATTTCTGAATCTCGTTCTCATATATCTGAAAATAGCTACCGTATTTCGACTCGAGTGCTTCCCATTGTGCTGCCAATGCCTCTGCTTCTTGCATTTGTGCCTCTGTCACATGATTTACATCAATTCTCTCCGCCAATCTACTATTAGCCTCTGCTGCTTTCTGAAATTCCAAATACGCTTCTTCTATTTCTGGATACTCTTTTTTTAATGTATAGCCAGCAATTATGCCCGCTATAGCCTCCGCATCAAGATTAGAAGGATAGTTGACGATGGCGTTCATTTGACGGCTTCCAGCTTGCACAGTCAGTTGCATTTTTGTAACATCCCCGTTTTCATCAGCATAGTTCCATACATATGTTCCACCAACTGAACTTTCGTCCTGTGCAGAAGAGTCTTTCTGATTTTCCGCCGTCATATCCACACCAAGCTCTGCTAACATTGCGTAGTCATCCAGTGCTTTATCATACAATCCAAGTCTTATGCAAATTTCTGCGTGCAACTGCAGTACCTTGATTTTCAGCTCCCGAATAAAGGTATCCGCAATATTTTCCTTCATTCCAATATCATCTTCATCCAGCAGGTCGATTGCCACGCTGTAATCGCTCTCGGCAGAGGTCGTCTCATCAGTCAGTTCGTACACTTCTGCACGGCCCATATATGCCTGTGCCTGTGTATACGGCATTTCATCGGTTTTCCCTATGACTTCTGTATAGTCTGCCTTTGCATCATCGTACTGTTTCAAACCCTTATACGCTTCTGCACGACCCATGTAGGCTTCGATGTTAGATGGGTCAATCTTTATCACTTCGGTAAATGCGGCAATAGCTTCAGTATAGTTTGCCTCCGTCAGATATTTCTGGCCAAGCTCGATTTTTTCTGTTGCGTTCGCCGCTTTTGAAGCACAGGCAGTCAGTAATATTACTACTAACCCAATTACTGCTATCAGCTTTTTTTCCTTTTTCGTCATTGTTTTTTTTCCTTATATTTTATTTATACTCGTTCCAAATTTCTTTCTTCATTTTCTTCTCCTGTTTGCTCAGGATGCGGGCAGAGATAACACTCGCAACAGCTGTTACAAGCATTCCTACAATGCCGACCACGAAAAAAATCTGTCCTGTAGACATTTTATCCCTTTCCTTTACTTAAGCCATCCACCTGTACGAAGCTGATCTATAAGATTATTCAATATAGCCATCTGCATATCTTCTGTTCCATTGGCCTGTGCTTGACGGTATTTTTCTACAGCAGAATCATAGCAAGCTCCGGCCTCGTAATAGTTTCTCTTTTCAGCGCTCTTTGCATTCTGCCAGTCAATAAGAAGGTATGCTCTCTGCATATCGAAACGGTAGTCTTCCGGATACTGCTCTGAAAGTTCCTGCAAAATCTTGTTTGCCTCGCTGTATTTATCCAGTGCCTGTAGCGTTGTTGCAAGATTTAGCTTTGTCGAGATGGTTGCGTATCCACTTTCCACTAGCTCATTCAGCCTTTGTTCTGCCTGTTTATAATACTTTTCTGAGTGCTCCTTGTCCGTAACAGCCTGCTGTAGGGAAATATCTGCCAACATCTCCCTTTCGAGCACAGACTGACCTTCTGGCAATGCTTTACAGCTTTGCTTCAGGATTTCCTCCGCATATACGAAATCATCGATATTCAATGCCGCATTGGCCGCTGACAGATATGCATGGCTCAGAAGTTGTATGTCATCAACCTCATCAAACACCTTCTGGTAAAGGTCAAGTGCTTCAGAATACTGCTTTTGCAGTGACATAATCTCCGCTGCGACTAAATCGCAGTCTCCCGAAGATGCGCCGTTTTCCCGCAGGATTTCCAGAGTCTTTTTGGCATCCTCCAGCTTTCCTGCATTAGCCAGTGCGATTGCAAGACTACGATAGCTTTCTGGCTCTGCGCCTTGTTGCTGAACAGCGAGCTGTAACTCTCGTACTGCCTTATCATAATCCTGCAATTCGATATAGCAGTTTCCCTTGATGAAGTGGAGTTTTTCCCGTGTGACAGCATCCATGTCATTTTCCTTCAGATTTCCGGAAGAAACTGCACTTTCCAGCTGATCGACAGCGCCCTGATAATCTCCGGTGCGGTACATCAACACAGCCAGCTGTAGATAGGCATCTGCCCGTCCCGGCTGCCGTTGGATAGCACCCTGCAGAAGGGTCTGCGCTGTCCCATAGTCCGCGGTTTTCTCAGCCTGTTCCGCCTGTGCGAGGTCCAGCAGATAGAGATTTTCCCGCTCACTTCTCATTCGCGTCACGCCATAATAACAGCTGTATGCGCTTGCTGAAAAACAGACTGCAAGTGCCAGCGCAATGACCCGCTTACGCACCTGATAGTCCTTGTAGTTTCGGTCCATTTTGTCAATGTTCTTCAACGCACGCAGCATCTCCGCAGCCTGTTGAAACCGCTTTTCCTGCTGTTTCTGCATCGCCCGGGTGATAATGGTCTGCATCGAGCGGCTTATCTTAGGCTTATACTGTTCCAGCGGCGTTACTTTATCCAGTGATTTTTCCGGAGCATGCCCTGTCACAGCAAAATATAACGTTGCGCCAATGGCATAAATATCAGTCGCCATCGAAATGGCACCGTATTCGCCCTCTGCATCCACCCCCCGCAGGCTACTTTCCTGTCCGCCGGGCATTTTTTCTGTGGGCTGCAATGGCTTCCACTGCTCGTCCATCAGGACTGTTGCCTCATTCTGAAGCGCGGTCTCCATCGGCATCGTTGCATCCATTGGTACGGTCGCATCTTCGATGCCTTCTCTCTGCGGTGGCATCGCTGCGTTGGGGGTGCTTTGCACAGGGCTGTACTGTTCTGGCGCAGCATAGCCATCCGTCACCGCGACCGCCTTCTTATCCCGCCGAAAAATCAGTGATGTGTTGAAATCAATCAGGCAGATGTCTCCGCTGCGGGTAATCATTATATTTCCCGGCTTAATATCACAATGAATGATAGCCGGTTTTTCGCTAGTTTCCTGATGTAGATACTGGACTGCCTCGCAGAGTTGACACGCCCAGCGATAGCACTCTTTTTGGGTCACCGGACCATTTTTCAGTACATACTGCTCCAGATTTTCACCCTTGATGTAATCCATTACAGTATAGATACAACCGTCCTGCCCATAAAGCACATCATAGATTCTTGGCAAATACTGATGCTTTAGACTTTTTAGAATTATAGACTCATTTTCCTGCTTGATTCGGTCATGATACTGCACTTGTGTACGCTTGATTACCACATCAATATCCATGCCCTTTTTATGAGCTGCAAACACGTCTCCTGTGCCACCCAGCCGATTCAGCACATGAATATTTTCATAATCTGGGTTCGTAAACCCAAGCGTAATTGTTTCGCTCACAAGATTCCTCCTAGTTCCCGGTCATATTCCTCCGGTGCCGCTTCTCCTGAAAGCCTCGCCCACACCTCAATCCATTCTGCAGAATCGGAGCGTTTCTGTTCCTGACCGTCCCACTTCAGCACCAGCGCCGTGATGTTGTCCGTTTCACCATGAGCACGGCAGTACTCCACAGTTTTCTGCATCTGCTGCCACAACTGTTCTCTCGTTTCTGTTTCTGTAAGAAGCCGATGTATCTGTTTCTCAGCCAAATAGTGACAGAATCCATCACTGCACAACACTACAGCGCCCCTCTGTGGGCGTGGTCCGCTCTGGAACACAGGTTCCATTTTTCCATATCCAAGGCACTGTAGCAGAATATTCTTCCGCTGGTCTGTCTGCATTGCCTCTGGCGAAAGCCTTCCGGCCTCTACCTCTCTCATCGCAAGCGTCTGGTCTTTCGTCAGTTGCTCCGTTCCGGCACCGTCATCCAAGTAAATTCTGCTGTCACCAACCTGCACCCAGTAGAGCCTATCCGAAGATATCAGCAACGCAGACACCGTTGTTCCGAACTGCATCGCTGATCTTTCAGCGTATTCACAAAGCGCGTTATGCAGATTTTCCAGTATCTGATGCCATGAGAGGAATACCATCGTATCTGTCAGCCCCGATTGCATGATCAAAGGAAGTTGCTGTTCAAACCAGTCTTCAAAGCAGCGTACTGCGCCCGTGCTGGCAAGTTCTCCAGCTTGCAGACCGCCCACTCCATCGCACACTGCCAGAAGCGCGACCGTTTCCTGTCCAAAGCTCGATATCCTCGCACAGAAGCTGTCCTGATTCGATGAGCGGACGTCCCCTTTATCCGTTATATGTACCAACTGTAATGCCATATCAGGAACCCATTATCACGTTGAACACCACATCTGCCATCCTGATTGTGTCGCCTGCATGGAACAATGTCGGCTTAGAAGGCTCCAGCCGCCGCTCATTCAGATATGTATGATTCTGCGTATTATTATCAACGATATAATAATTTCCGCCATCCAGCAAAATATAGGCATGGTCATTTCCCAGATAGTGGTTTCTTGTCTGCACTGTATAATCCACGATATTTTCCGCACGTCCGATATGGAAATTCGTATGGGTCACATGGATGTACTGATTCGTATCCTTCTGGACAAGGTACAGCTCTCCGGCGCCTGTCGTGCCGCTCCCCATGACCATCGTTTTGGCGGTCCCGCCGTTCTCGCTGCCAGACAGCAGCACCGTCCGGCCTGCTTCTGCTTTCGGGGCAGCCGGAGCCTGCATGGGCGCAGCGACCGGGGCCGGGCGCTGCGCACGAGGCATCTCGGCCTTTTGTGCTGCCTGCGGGGGTTCTTCTTTCTGCTGGAAGGGGTTTTCCTGTTCTTCGCTGCCTGCTTTCTTCTTGTCCTTCTTTCCTCCAAAAAGGCCAAACAGGCCGCCGCTCTTTTTCTCCGGTTTCTTCTCTGCTTTTTTATTTTCCTTCTGCGGCTTTTCATTTTTGGGCTGGACTTCTGCGAAAGGATTGCCGCTCTGTGCAAAAGGATTGTCCTGTGCCGGTTCCGGGACTACCGGTTCCTGCTTGGGGATCTCCGTTTTCGGCGGTTCCATCACGGGCTTCGGCGGGACATACGGCTTCGCCTGGATCGGATGTCTTTCCTCGTATCGCGGGGTCTCCTCCTGCACCGGCTCCGGGAGCTTTTCCATGACCGGTTTTTCTTTCAGTTTCGGCTCAAGTTCCGCAAAGGAAAAGCTTCCGCCATACAGCAGCTGACGGGAAAGGACATTGAGTATCCTGCTGTCCTGAGGCATCTGCTGACCAATGAGGCGAAACACGAAATGCGTCAGCTCCATCGGGTCATACTTCTGTCCTGCTGCCTCGACCGGACGGTACAGCACAAATGCCTTTCCGTCCGCATCCAGATAGACAACTCCCGGTTCCAGATCGATCTTGCGCGGATTCAGCAGATATTCATCGCATTCTTTTTCCGCCTTGCACAGCGACAGGAAAAAGTTGGTCAGCCGGGTCTCGTTTTCCAGGATCCTTGCAGCCTGCTCCAGAGGCGTCAGACCCGTAATGTTGTACAGCAGACGGCAGTTTCCATTGACCCATTGCACACTGAGCGGCAGAAAACCGGAGATCTGGTTCGAGACCAGCATCCCTCGGTCTACCTCATCCAGCTGCTCTTCATCACCAAGTTTTCCCTCAAGATAGATTGCATTGCCCTGTGTGATAACAGTATATTCCTCCATAGTGCGACATCCTTTCCGCTGTTTTATTTCCAGAGTCTGCAGCAAACTGTTTGTGTACTTTCAAATTCTCCGAAGTGGAACATCTCGATGTAAAAGAGCAAACGAACCTTGTAGGAAACCTGTATGGTCATGTCGGTGCCAGATTTTTCTGTGCCAGCAAAGGAAATTCCATCCAGACCTCCCACCACGCCATAATTTTTCAACAGCCCATCGGCGTCTTCCGTCCCACCGTTCAGATATGCAGCAAATCGTTTTTTTGCATTGCTGGTCTCCGTCTGTTCCATTTCTGTTGTCGACTGCAATGAAGAAAACATTCCTTTCCAAGAGAAATCCGCCGATGTACTGAAATTTTCTCGATGTCCACCTGAAATCCAATCAAACACTTTGCTGGGAATTTGCTGCAGCGTTCCAGTTTTGAACATTGACTGATTATAATTTTCCAGCGCCATGCTCTGACAGGCTTCCTGCATAGCATGGCTGATCATGCTTTGAACCGTAAACACCTGTATCACACTGTACAGTGCAATCATTACAATGAGAAATAATGTAAGTGAGATACATGCTTCGATTGCAATCGCACCATCCTGCTCATCCTTAAATCCAGAAAATATCTTTTTCATTTTAATACCCTCGATAGATTATCCGATGTGCAGTCCATACAGACTCCTTTGATAAAGTCGGAACCGGCAATACATTTACAAATTTTCCATTCACTTCCGCACGAACCGCGGTATACGCTTTATCCACGTCGAACTTTTTTCTAGTACCCGTCAGCTGCTCCTTCAGGGAATACTGGGTATTATTCGTCGTAAGTGCTCGATTTGTTTCCTCCATCTGGATAATGTCCACAAAGCGGTTCAAAAGCTGATCTGTACTTCCGGTATAAAATACCATCAGCATAATAAACATGAACTCTGTATAGTTAAATTCATTCAGGCTTTTTCCGTAGTTGCTTGCATCAAATGGCTTCTTCTTTTCCGATTTTTTAGATACGTCCGTATTTTTATTCGCCATGCTGGTCGATGTGTCAGCACCTGACGATGTGCCCGTATCAGACGGAATGATCAAGCCGTTCTCATTAACTTTTGCGTCCTTGAATGTGCTGTATGTATCCCTGCGTGCCTGCATCTTTTCATTAACACTTTTAAATGTTGCCTGATCTTTCGAGTCAAACATTTTGGAATTCATCAGCGTCTCCAGAGCACTGGCAAATCCAGTGGGATTAACATGTACTCCTTTTGCGGTCTTAAAAAGTTGGACTTTGTTTCCATTCACCAGGAGAAGTGTATCCACTGTACCATTTGCCATTGCGAACAGGACCGGTGTCAGTATTTTCATCGCAAAACTCAGTGCGGGTCCGGCATAAGGCACTGCAGCGGCAGCCGTTGACCAGCCTATCTTCATGCCGTCAACAAACGGATCATTTGCAACTGCCCAGATGCTCATCACACTCTGAAGAGCGACCAATTTACCAAAAACACTTGCCTGATTTTCATATTCACTCATCTTTCCGGTCATCAGATATTCCATCTCTGCCCCGCAGAATGAGTATTTGTTTTCTTCTTTTACCAGAAATTCACCCCGGACATTTTGCGCCTCATATTTGGGAGCCAAGCCTCCGCTTCCGCTAAACGATGCACCAGACAACGACACTCCCGAATCGTAGTTTGTACGATTTGAAACGCTATAAGTCAGATATCCCATCAGAAGGACCTTATCCCAGCTGTTTCCTTTTGCAAGGTTGCTCATGCTGTCTACAACAGCTTTGTATCCCTCCATTTTCTTTTTCAGCCGGTTGACCATTTGAATCATTTTTTTGAACAGATTTCCCGTTGCTTCTCCATCATCATCAGCCTGCCCGCCAACGTTGATGCCGCCATCCAGCTCTACAGAGTCCGCCTCCGAAATCGGCAGTCCGATTTTATTCAGATTATCCTGTGCTGTTTTCTGGTCTTCTTTTTCAAATGGCGAATCCAGTGAGTATTCTTGCGCAGAGCGAATCCTCTGACTCGGAAGCTTTCCATAATAGTTCAAATCTATTTTGCTGTTCAGATCTTCGTCGTAGAGTGTGTCAATACTTAATAGAGCAAAAATGCCATCGATAAAATCCATCGGAACGCCCTGTATGCTCTCCTGTCCCACAGACTGGCGCACATTATTCCAGAGTTCCTTGTAGCTGCTCGTGTCTGAAAACTTGCTCAAGTCCACCTGATGAAGCTTTCCGGCCAGATTTTCCAGACTGTCCGCATTCATGGTTTCCAGGTCCATCCCCTTCAGAAATTCCATTTCTTCGTTCAGGCCCTTCAACGAATCCACGCATGCCTCTGAATTATAGTCCTCCAGAACATCCTTTGCGTTATCACCCGTTTTCAGCTCATCTGTAATTTCCTTCATGCTGGTCGTTTCATTTGCAATCTTATTTATGCTGTCCGTGTCCTCATTTATTCGCTCCTGTACCTGGTCCCTCAAAGCTTTCAACTGTCTTTTTTCTTCCCGATTTTCTCCTTGTGGATCGTCACCCAATGCAGCGAGCTGGCGGTCGATTTCCTTTATCACACCTTTATTATCCTGAATGTTTTTATTCAGAACATCCTTTTCGCTTGCCTGCTTGGTCGATACGGCAGTTGTCACTCCATCCACAAGAGTATCATACGCACTGCGTTCCTTACTTGCTGCCGTATCGAATTTTTTAGCCAGGCTGGATATTCCATCCCGTTCCTTGTCGATTTGATTTTGATAATCATCCTTGGCTGTATTGGCTTCCTGAAGCAGGTTTTTCAGCTGTTCGTCCCACTGCGCCGCTTCTTTCTCATTTTCAGGCCGCTCTGTTTTTTTATGCTCGATCAAGCTGTCCATCGCATTTTTGAACCTGTTATACGACTCAGCATATTCGCCCGTTGTCTTGGTCACTGCATCAAGCTGCTCGCTGGCCTCCTTCTGGGCATTGTACGAATCCAACCCGCCCTGCAGGCTCGAACCTACAGAATTCAGCTGTTTGATAACATTGCTCACCGTTGTGCTGTAGCCTTCAAGCTGAGAAACAATATTGTCAAAATTCACACCTTCCAGAATAAGCTTTGTAGGAACGGTATACGTTGAAAATTCATTGATCTGCTGGTACAATACCTCGATATCTGCCAATGGGTATACGCCCGTGGCCTTGGTCTGCGCATTTGAAAGAGAAAACGAACGCGTATCCTGTGTATCCTGCTTTTTCAAGTAAGACAAAAACTGCTGATCAATGTTTTTATTCTGATCGATTGCCAACAATGCAAAGCGGTCCATCAAAAACTGATCGTACTGTGCAAGCACCGACATCTCACTGGAACTGATCGCCGAATCCAGCCCTCGCAAAGCGCTCTGATACCGCCCCACTTCTTCCAGAATAGCAGCTACTGAATAAAACGGAACAAGCAATACTATCAGCAGAAGCGAAATAATACCCTCTGTTCTTTTTATCAGCCGCTCTTTCACGTGCTTTTTCAGTTCAAACATATTTTTCCCCTCACACGTAGTTACTTATCTTATGTTTCGCCCTTATTATTTTTTCAGCGCCTTGAATCCAGAACGTATAATGGAAATGACTTTTTCCGCCGTTTTTATTACGCTCGAACTGACTCCCGCACCAATCGCATCTTCCATTGCATCCAGGCTCTTATTCGTATAGATATAATGCTGTATATCCAGACAGACCGCCCGGCCCGTAGCCGTAAATTCCCGATAAGGACTCTGCCCAAAATACTTCATTGCAAATCCAAACGGGATTTCATACTGTGCAGTTACTTTGACCTCCACGTGGCTTGCTGCAAGTGCGTCCTTCACAGTCGTTACTTCTATATCCAGTCCTTTTTCTTTTGCAAATCCTGCTTTTTTCAGACTATACCGCGCATATTTTTCAGCCCGATTCGCATTGACATCCTGAATTTTCTCTTCTTCGTCATCTTTATATCTGTATGGACTGAGGCTGACTCTCGCCGCATGACTGATATAACCAGTAATCGGGTCCGAACTCGAGTACCCATACGTCTGCGCAATACGGGATGCTGTATCAGTTGCGACATATTGCACAGCCCAGTTCTGGTACATCAAAAAACCAAACGCCCAGATATAGAACAGCACAAACAGCATCAGGGTGATCACCAGCAGGCCCTCGATTGCTTCCATGCCGTTCTCCTGCTGCCGGAGGGCGCTTTCTTTCCACCACTTTTTCATGGTATACCTCCTGCGGCTCAGCTGCGTTCTACGCGCCAGCTCAGCATCTGCTGAACATCGCTGTCCAGCACTCTGGCCGGGCAGACTCCGTTTGCATCAAAATACGACGCATCTGCCAGAAGATGATCGATCACCAGCGTACCATTTCCATTGATGAAGCCCCATTTGCCATCGGTACACACCGCTGCAACGCCGCCGGAAAAGCTCTTTGCCTTATCATATTCCGGCTCGATGGCTACGTTTCCGTCATTTGTCGCAAAACCCCATTTGCCGTTCTTGCAAAAGGCAAGACCGCTGCCTCGGTTCAGATCGACCGCATCCGCATCCAGTGCTCCCTGCTTCTCGCCGCTTTCCGAGTAGAAATTCCATACGCCGTTTTCTTTTGCGAGGAACACACCGCCGACCAGCCACGAACCATTCTCCGACAGCTGGATTTCTTCATAGCTGCTACCCTGCTGTGCACCGCTCTGATCCACAAAGATCCACTCACCGTTCTGTGTCCGGACAGGTGCCTTTCCGTTCTGGAACATACCTGCCATCTGATAACCATTCAGGTATTCCGTGCCGTTGATATCGATATAACTCCAGTCAGAGCGGCCCTTCAGCTTCACCGGAAACAGTCCATCGCCGTATCCGTTGCCTTCTTCGATTTCTGCCATAAAGCGGCCAACCATCAGATTCTGGCTAAGCTGAAAGGCAAAGCTTTCGCCTTTTTCATCCGAACACAGTACCACAGTGCTCTGTCCCACCGGGCCGACAAAGACATAATCCCGGTCCAGCAGTTCGCCGTCTGCGCTGCTGAAAAGGACATTTTTTTCTCCATCCCATCCAAGGTACACACCATCCATTCCAGCCAGTTGCACCGAAAGATAGCTCGAATTGGACACATTGCAGGCGTAGTAAGCCTCATTCCAGTACTGCATCATTGCATCATTGAACGGTATCTTTGCCGCATCTGCCTGTTTCAGCGTCCTTACCACCGAGTCGTAATCGCCGTCCTCATAATAGAGCTGCACATAAGCCTCCCAGTAGTCTGCCCGAGCCGGATACTCTGCCACAGCCGCCGCATAGGCATCTTCTTCGATGCTGCGGACATTCGCCGTGGCACAGTCCTCATAATATTCCTTACAGGTGGCGATGTAGGCATCATACAGTGCTTCTGTGGGCTTGTTACCGATTGCACTCATGTAATTCTGAAGCGAAAGCTGGAACAGCTTTTTGCCGCGGTAATATTCCGCTGCCGCCACAGTATCTTTCTGTGTTTTGACCTCGCTCACTGCATTCATGCCCAAAACCGTCCAGCCTGCAATACAGACTGCCACAAGCGCCACCAATGCAACCAGCCGCGTTTTTTTCATCCTTTAATTCCTCCTATTGCTCAAAATGTTCCCATCAGAAGCGTTGCCAGATACCCCAGATAAAAGAACGGCCCGAACGGCAATCCATCCTTACGGGATGCTTTTTTGCAAATCAACAGCACGATTGCCACCAGTGCCGCCGCAACGTGTGATGTCAGCAGAAAGCTGAAAGTCCCGTAAACGCCAAAGATAAGGGCTGCTGCGGTGATCATCTTTATATCGCCGTATCCGACACCGCCGTGCGAAGCCATTCTGACCAGAAAGAACACCAAGAAAAACACACCTGCCGAAACAAGTCCGTTTACCATCATAGCAACCGCATCCATCCCGCTGAACAGGAAATCCAGGAGCGTACATCCTGCAAACACCGCCGCCGTACCAAGCACGACCTGATTCGGTATCCGGCGGCTCAGGGCATCCGTATAAGCCGCCGCCGCAAGGAACGCCCCCAGCAGCAACAACCGCAGCAGATTGGGCAGGTATGTGCCCACACGCAATATCAACAAAAAGCCGCTCGCAAAACCGCCCACACCAGCTAGCAGAAGCGCCGCCAGCCACTTTTTTCGGTCAGATGGTTCTAGTCCTGTTTTCTTTCTTGCGATGCAGACTGCCGCAAGGGTCAATACTGCTCCGCATCCCGCAACGATCCATTCCATTGTGATTCCTCATATATATTGTTTATTTGTTTCGTTTCCCATAGGTCGCACCCATAATAAGAGCACGGCCCATGGGAAACGAATCTTACCCCGCAAAAGGCAAGATTCGCTTAGATTTATATTCAACTATTTACTTTATTTAACAGTCGAATTCAAACCTCCAACCGTGTTGCCAATCTGATTTACCTGAGAGTCTGCAGTGCTGACGATTTTCTTTGCATAGTTCACCAAAATGCCAACCAAGACCAGACCAACAGCCACCAGGATAATGGTGATGATGATGTCGAGGCCCTCGTCCTCTTCACGCATTTTCTGCAGCTCGTTCTTTGCCATGTTAGCGCCGACCAAAGCCTTGATGTAGATCTTGTTTATAAACTTATTCATAAAATATTCCTCCTGAGAATTTATTTATATAAGCAGACGGTCTGCCTATATCCACTTTTAAATCGCCATATCCATGCCGGACATGGCTGCCACCATGATGATGAGAATTACACCAATCAGAACGATAGTCGTGGGGGCCAGCAGCTGTGCAGCGGCATCATCGCCCTTGCGCAGCAACATCTGCCGCCGCTGGGACATCAGCTCATCGGCCTGCTGGCGCATCACAGCGGTCACGTCTGACCCACCCTTTTCGATGTTCTGGATAATGATGCTTGCAAACTTGCGCACTTCCGGCGAACCAGTGCGGACACCAAAGTTGTAGATTGCTTCTGCGCTGGCCATACCGTTGTCCATTTCACGGCAGGCTTCCTGCATCAACTCATAAATGATGCCCTGCTTGCTTTTTGCAACGATATACCACGCCTCTTTCAGAATCATACCGCAGTTCATCAGCAGAGTTAGCTTGGATACCACATTGGAAAACTCCATCATGCATTCCGTGCTGCGCTTCTGGAGCTGATTGCTCATCTCATTTGCGCCGTTGGAATAAATAACTGCCACCATGGCAACACCTGCCACCAGCACAGCAAACAGCATATAGCCATCCATGAATACAGCGGCGCAGAATGCCAAAGCCAGCACCAGCAGGGACATTGATAAGGTTCGTGCCCAGTACAGCCGCGCCCAGTATTCCACAAAGCGCCCACCGTTTTCAGGATGCAGGATAGCCGAGGCCGATATCATCTTTTTGCCCACTGCCGAATCCATCGAAAACATCGGCATCTGCTGCATGGCAAACCCAGCTGCCCACAGTTCTTTATCGCTGAATTCTTTTTCCGGCACACCCTCAATGCGCCAGTCCTCTTTTTTGCCGCGCATCGTCAGCAGGATAAAAAGAACTGCCAAGACCGTGCCTATCGCCAGACAAATCATTTTTACAATCAGCATTCCTCTTTACCTCACCGCAATGATTTTCTGTCCCCAGATGTAGGCGATGGCAAACAGTACCAATGCACCTGTCACAGCTGCAACGCCTACCGGAGAAGCCAGATTCTGTGCAAATGTCTCGTTGGCACTACGCATCAGCGCAACAATGAGCACCGGAGCCAGCATAATGATATTCAGCTCCATTTCATTTGCATGGATCTTCGCCTGGATTTCATCCTCCACTTCCATCCGCTCGCAGATGATATCGTGGGTCTGGTTGATGACGCGGCTCATGTTACCGCCGGGGCCGTAGCAGACCTGAAATACATTATTAAAATCCTGTATCTCCTCCACGCCGCTGCGTTTAGCAAAATCATCCATCATGACATCCAGTGTCACATTGATCTGCTCTGCACGGCGGAACTGATCCAGCTCTTTGGAGATCAACGCATCATCAGAATACTGCATACACATATCCGTATACGCCGTGCTGAACGCATCGCGCACAGTGCTGTTAGCCGCCAAAGAAGCGGTCAACGATTCCAACATATCGCGGAACTGCCGCCGCAGCGTATCCCGGCGTTTTTCTGCCAGCTGGCGGCTGCGCACAGGAAGGAATACCTTGCCAACGAGCAATCCCACTATTACAAAGGCCGCCGAATTGCTGATATACGTCAGCAGTGTCGGCACACCGTCCTCCTGAAACAGACCGCCATAGAAAAACTGACTCACCACACCGCCAACCAGAAATGCCGCCACGAAATACAGCACCGATTCGCTCTTTGTCATCTCATAGTTGTGGTAATCCAGAACCTTTTCGTTCAGTGGATTCGTCGTCCACTGGGAGACTTTTTCTTTCGTTCTGGCGAGCTTTCCGACTTTTGTCTTTTCCGCATTCTGTTCTTTTTTCATCCGATCATTCCTCTCTGTTCCCAATCACTTTTACTTTGCTGTCGGGATGTCTTCCAGCAGGAAGCCAGCACGTGTCCATTTGTCCGTCTGTATCATGGGATTTTCTGTCCGCACCAACGCTCCCGAAACATGCTGCAGCGTAGAGTTTTCGTCCTCCCGGAACTCAAACAGCGGATTCAGTCTGATATCACCCTTCTCGTCCAGATGAGGGAGGATCTCACTGACCATCATCGTTTTGCGGCTGTGGTCGCGCAGGCGGGACAGATGGATCATGATATCCACCGCACTGGATATCTGCTGCCGGATAGCTTTCAGCGGAAGGGCCGCCTCGCCCTGCAGCACCATCGTTTCCAGACGGCTCAGCATATCCTCCGCTGAGTTCGCATGTCCGGTCGAAAGGCTTCCATCGTGGCCCGTATTCATGGCCTGAAGCATATCCAGTGCCTCTGCGCCGCGAACCTCGCCCACAATGATGCGGTCCGGACGCATACGCAGGCTGGAACGGATCAGGCTCTGGATGTCGATTTTTTTGCTTTCTCCCGAAGATGCCGTTGCATTGCGTGTCTCAAGGCGCACGATATTGGGGATCTGCGTAATTTGTAGCTCTGCAGAATCCTCAATGGTAATGATACGCTCATCATGAGGGATGTAGCTGGAAAGGGCATTCAGGAATGTCGTTTTTCCGCTGCCTGTACCGCCTGCAATAAAAATGTTATATCGTGCTTTTACCAATTTTTGAAGGAACTGTGCAACCTCCGGGGTGATGGAGCCGTATTCCAGCAGCTTTTCCATGGTCATAGGCTGCTTGGAAAACTTTCGGATGGTAACAGTAGAACCGCTCAGTGCAATCGGCGAAAGCACTACATTCACACGACTGCCATCTTCCAGACGGGTATCCACGATAGGATTTGCTTCCGAGACCTCACGATGTGCCTTACCAACGATCAGATCTATCACACGGCGAAGTTCCTGTTCATCCTTGAAATGCTTATCCACCCGGGTCAAACGACCCTTGCGCTCCACAAAAATATTGTCTGGGCCGTTTATCATGACCTCCGTGATATCTTCATCCGCAAGGATGGAATCCAGCAGACCGCCAAGGCCGCGGTACATTTTATAAATGCTGTTGACCGTATCCATCTTCTGAATTGGAAGCAGATAATCTCCTCTGCTTTCTCGATCCACCAAAGAGGTGATTGCTTTCAGCAACTCTTCATCGGTCATCCGCGTGGGCTGTAACTCCCGGTTGATGGCTTCCAAGACTCTGGTGCGAAGGTCTTTCAGTTCCTCTGTTGTCATCTGTTCCTCCTTACCGTCGTCAAATCATCCGGGAGTAGACACTGCTCATCCGCAATTCCCGGATGATGCGCTTTTTATCCGCATTCTGATAGCGTGGAATCGTCCCCAGTTCACTTGCATACTTTGGCAGTGCCAGTTTTTGGCCCGTAGAGCCGAACCTATTAAAGATTACGCCCATCTTACCGACGATCAATTTTTCGTCCATGCTGTCGATGGCTTCCAGCGAATCCAGCAGTTTACTACTCTTTTCGTTTCCTTCTGCTGTGCTGTCACTGACGATGACTGTCCAATCCGCAAGACGAATCAGTTTGAGCAGCATCGGGGAGAGCGTGCCGTCCGCACTGATGACACATCGTTCGCAGATACCCTTGATTGCTTGTATCAGGTTCTCTACACTTTCCGCATCAAAATTCATCGCACTGACAGGAAGGTCGAACGGTGCGAAAGAATACACCTCAGTTTCGTTGTCCTGCTTCAGCATACTCTGCAATTTCATCTGCAACTGTCCTTGGTCTTTGCCGCCCAGCTGACGCCACATGCTAATCTCATACATCACATCCGTCATAGAGCTTCCGCATATATCAAAGGAATCGTTGCACGCATTCTGTTTCAGTGTGAAGCAGACCGTATTTTTCCCCTGTGCCGCCATTGCCGCCGCACAGCCCGCTGCCGCTGTGCCGCTGCCTGCACCACCTGCTCCATTGATAAACAGAACGACCTGTCCATTCGCCTGCATCTCAAAGCTCGATGCTCCATGGCCGCGTTTTGCCGCCATGCTCTGAAATTCCCGGAAGATCTCGCTGGCCTTCTGGTAACGGAAGACCACCGGATATCCGTTTCGTTTCTGCTCGTGTTTCTCCGTGCTCCAGAAAGCAAGCTCCATATTACGGCTGTACTCTTCCGGCTCTGGCAGGAGATCTTCCTCCGCAACCAGAAGATCCATCCGCCCACCTCTCGACAATTGCTTCCGCAAAGCCTCTTCCTTCGTGAAAAGATAGATTTCAAACTGCACGGTCTCATTAGCGTGTGCACTATAATAATTTGCAAGCCGTGCAATATAGTTTTCGTCCTTATCTAAAAAACCTACCCGAACAATCATGTTGTCAACCTCACTTTTTGCATTGAGCATAAGTGTACCATCTTGCTGTCGCAGAGTAGCTTACTCTGCGACAGGATTTTTTAACTAAATTTTACCGCCAATCATTCATACAGTCAAGAGAAAGAGGCTCAAAACCTGAGAAGATGCAGAAAAATGTTAGAGACAATCGACGATTTTGCCAAAAATAATAAAATTTAATTGTATACTCCGTCCAATAAGCCGTCGACAAAAGAGAAAGGAAGATTTCGATGTCAAGGAAAGGATTGAACATCTACAAAAGAAAGGATGGCCGGTGGGAAGCACGCTACATAAAGTCGCGAACCGCTCAAGGTAAACCTTTATATGGCTATTTGTATGCATCATCGTATCACGAAGCACGTAACCGTTTGCAGGATGTGATTCGACTTCAAGGCAACGCCCCTAATTCTAAAGAGATGAGTAAAGGTTCAGTCTTTGAGTTCTTCTCTATAGAGTGGCTTGATACCTTTTCAACAAGCTTTAAAGAGTCAACCTATATCCGTTATCGCACTCTAATAAGGTGTTATCTGATGCCGTATTTCCAGACAGCAAAAATCGAGAGCATTACGAGGGAACATGTGCTGGATTTTTGTAAAGAGATTGAAACACATGGTAAAAGGGATGGAACAGCTCTTTCGACTAAAACGGTTTCTGACATTCTTTCTGTTCTTCGCCGTATCTTGCATTACGCAAAGGCTCAGAACATACCAGTAGACTCTGCGATTTTTGACATACGGATAAAACAAACACCGAAACCCTTGCCCGTTTTGAGCTTGTCCGAACAGTTGACGCTTCAGAAATATCTAATAGGCCACCCCGATTGTCTGAATCTCGGCATCCTCTTATGTCTGTTCACTGGTATCCGAATCGGAGAGCTGTGTGCGTTGACATGGGACAAGATTTCTCTTTCTGAGAGAAATCTTTGTATTTGCCAAACGATGCAGCGCATTCAGACTCGAATACCTGAATCTCAAAAAACACATATACTCATTTCATCCCCCAAAAGCAGCTCTGCAAATCGGACGATTCCGGTTTCGCATATGTTGTTTGAATATCTGAATATGTACCCGTTAGGCAAGACCGGTTACTTTCTGAGTGGCTCGTCATCTAGGCTGATTGAACCACGCTGCGTTCAGCGCCGGTTTCATAAGATTCTCATGGCATGTGGTCTAGAAAATCGAAATTTTCATGTTCTTCGGCACACATTCGCTACCCGTTGTGTGGAAGCGAGAATCGACATCAAAACTCTGAGTGAGATTTTGGGGCATTCATCTGTTACCATCACAATGAACCGGTATGTTCATCCTTCGTTGGAGTTGAAGAGAGAAACAATGGAACAGTTGGCCGATTTCATCTCCGTCAAATAAGCCGTCGTTTCGAAATATCAAACGATTCAAGGTAATTTTGTTGTCGGTATCGCAGAGTAAGCTACTCTGCGACAGGAAACACAAACCATGAATGTAAAAATTCATGGTTTTTATTTTTTCCATTTTCTTTTAGTCTATCACAGGTAGTTGATTATATCAATTAAAAATAATAGATTTAATCGTTCGGTTTCGGCTATGCTCTCGACTACAATAGAGTTGAGAAGGATGGTGGTGGCCATGTACGAAGAACAGTTTTCTAAGAGGCTTACTGAGCTGCGCACACAGAAGGGTGTGTCTGCAAGAGACATGAGCCTCTCAATCGGGCAGAATCCCGGCTATATTCGTGCAATCGAAAGTGGTACTTCCTTTCCGACGATGGCAAATTTCTTTTACATCTGCGAATATTTCAACATTACTCCACAAGAATTTTTTAATTTCGGCGAGGAAACCTCCAATGGAATGAATGCACTTGTTGACCAGCTAAAACAGTTCGATGCCGAGCAGATCAATGCACTTACGGCTTTTATAAAAACAATCGTAAAAAAGTAAATTATCAAAGAACTTAATACTTGGTAAACCTACCGAAAGATAGGAACACAAAGCCAAATGGGTCTAAAATCTCATATACGAGGTCATGACAGCCGATTGCTTTTTGAATGGGATAATTTTATCCCTCTACCATGTTAGAACCGTCTGTGAAGATTTCAACTCACAGGCGGTTTTTGTTTTTGAAAGCAAAATGATGGGGCGTTCTTCAGCTTATGCGGTGGAGAGATGGCTTTTATATAGACAGCATCAGGGATTCACCGTATCGAATGGAGAAGGCCCGGATGCTGCTTTTTGTTTAGGAGGTATTGTTATGCGGCAACTTGATCAGGTGTGCGAAAGTCCTGATTCCGAGAATATCCAGTGCGCTCTTGATTTTGAAAACACAATGAACAATCTGGAAACGCAGCTGTATTATCGCCACCTGCCGCCAAAAGAGGTGGCACTTTGCGTCATGGAAGCGGCCTGTAAATTCTATGATGCCGACTGGTGCGGTCTGATTCAGGTTGATCTGGATTTGGGGCTGTGGAAGCCACTCTGGTGGCACAATGAATGCCAAGAAGATAAAACTACTATCCTTACAAATGAGTTTGAATCGTCTGAATTTCTCGACCGCTGGGTAAAGGCAGTGCGCAGAGGAACTCCCATGGTTGTGCCCGATGCCGAAGAGGTTAAAGACCTCTATCCAGATGAGTACCAACTCTATGAGCGTCTGGGAATCAAGTCTGTCCTTGCAATTCCTTTGGAGCCTCGGCAAATCGCCCTGATTGCCGTGCGCAACCCTCAGCGGTACACCCATCAGACCAGTATGCTTAAACTTCTGGCCTATGTGTTACTGGCGGCATACAACGATAAGCGAATGGCTGACAGTCTGAGCATGGCATTCTCGCCAGAAAATATCAAGAGCAGCCATGATGTCTTCATCAGCTTGTTCGGAGAATTGAAAATCCACACTTCCCACGGTGTCCTGCCGGAGTCTGACCTGAAATCTCCTAAAATCAGCCGTCTGCTGACCTTTATGCTGCTTTCCAATAAGAAAGCCCTTTCATCGTTGGAAATCGTACAGGAAATCTGGCCAGAAGAACTGGAGGATAAGGACGAACCCGGAAAAAAGGTCAAACAGCTCGTTTACCGGCTGCGGCAAGCATTCAGCATTATCTCGGATGAGCAGCTGATTCTCTCCACGCCGTCTGGCTACCAATTCAACCCCGACCTCCATATCACGACCGATTTTCAGCGGTTCGATGAGTTGTGCATTGCAGCCGCAAAAGCCACTTCTGCTATAAATAAGGTGAGATTGCTCGAAAAAGCGGCATCATTGTATCAGGGCAAACTTCTTTCTGCTGCCAATGGCGAACATTGGCTGGTTCACTACGCAAACCGATACCACCTCGCATTTATGAGTACAGTTAATGAACTGCTGAAGCAATTGATGGACTTCCACGCATACGATCTGCTTCATCGGGATGCTGCACTGGCCCTGACCATCGCGCCGGAAAACACAAAAGCCTACTATTGGCTTATTCGCTCGTACCAGAAGCAGCACATGGACGAGATGGCAGCGGGCGAGCTTGCGGCTGCAAAGCAGAAACTGCCCGAAGATGAGTATCAGAAACTGCTCATTTCGCTCGAACGATAAAACAACGTAGTTTCGCTATATGACTTTCATGTGACCTTCATGCGACTTCTGCGTGACCCGATTTTTTCAAAAATCGCCCCATGTGACTTTCATAAGACCGTCATGTGACTTCTGTAAGACCCTCGTGTGCTATGATAGCAAGGCAAAGCCTTGTTGTCTGGCTGCGAAGGCTTTATTTTTTGTCCTTTTTTAGCCGGATAAACCGCTTTTGACCTGTAACGAAGAAAAATATATCGAAAGCCTGAGATGCATTAAAGGCTGAGGATACTCATATTGCTTTCCATCTACGGATGGAAAACAGTGTCTGTACCCTTTTCTTTAATGCGTCTCTTTTTTTGCGCCCAAAGAAAAGCCAGTGCCCTGTCCAGCAGTGAGGTGTCCTCATCCTCCGCATCCAGCGGAAAGGACACTTCATGTTTCTTTTTGCCCTCTTTTCGTGGCTGGAACTGGCCGCAAAGTATCCCTAGAATCTCCAAATTTTCAATTTTTTACGAATTATCGAAAATTTGGAGGTCAACAATGGAATTTAATAACGGCAACGAACGTCGAAAACTGAACAAAAAGTGGGAACGGCTGCGTGTGCAGTACCAACAGGCGGGAATGAGTGAAGATGCAATCCAAGCCATGTATGATTTTGATTTGGGCGTTCTCAATAGTGAGCGTTCCTACGTTGCAAACACACTGGCAATCGTTGACGATGGTGATGACAACACGGGAAGGAAATCTTCTGACTTTAAGCAGTATGAAAAGGCAATTACTGTAACCGATACTTACCACGAGACCCGGACTCGGTTTGCATGGGTAGGCGAAATCAAAGACAAGCGTTTGCAAGAAGGGTTAGAAAAACTCTCCGATGAAGAACTTCGGCTTATCACGCTGTATTTCCGCGACGAATATAGTACCGTAGAATTATCTAAAGTTTATGGCATTGCACAGCAAAATATTAGCAAGCGAATCTTGAAAATTACTAAATTTTTGAAGAAGTTTGGATTTTTAGGTGTAGATTGAGGCTTCTCGATGGCTCGTAAGTGAGGGGACAATTCACCAGACGGCTCTCGCCGCTGGTGATATGTCCACACTCACGGACCTTGAAAGCTGAATAGTTCAATTTACAATGACAGAAAACAACAACCGCGTCTGCTGCTTGTACCGCGTTTCCACCGATAAGCAGGTGGATTTCACTTCCAACCATGAAGCTGACCTGCCCATGCAGCGAAAGGCTTGCCATAAGTTCGCTGAATCGAAGGGCTGGGTCATCGTCCATGAAGAACAGGAAGAAGGCGTGTCCGGCCACAAAGTCCGGGCCGCCGCCCGCGACAAGCTGCAAATCATCAAGGACTATGCCCGGAGGGGCAAGTTTGACATCCTGCTGGTGTTCATGTTCGACCGTATCGGTCGTATCGCAGATGAAACTCCCTTTGTTGTGGAATGGTTTGTACGGAACGGCATCCGGGTATGGAGTACCCAAGAGGGTGAGCAGCGTTTCGACAACCACACTGACAAACTGCTGAACTACATCCGATTCTGGCAGGCGGACGGAGAAAGCGAAAAGACTTCCGTCCGTACCCGCACCAGTCTGCGCCAGCTTGTAGAAGAAGGTCACTTCAAGGGCGGAAATGCGCCTTATGGCTATGACCTTGTACGGAGTGGGCGTATCAACAAGCGCAAGCATGAACTGTACGAACTGCACATCAACGAACAGGAAGCTGCCGTAGTGCGGATTGTCTTTGACAAGTATGTGTATGAGGGCTACGGCCCGCAGCACATTGCTACCTATCTGAACAATTCTGGCTATCGCGCAAGGTCTGGAAAGTGCTGGCACCCATCCAGTATTCGGGGGATGGTACAAAACCTGACCTACACCGGCGTTCTCCGTTGTGGGGATGCACGGTCAGAATTGATGCCGGATTTGCAGATTGTCCCGCAGGAACAGTTTGAAAACGCACAGCGCATTCGGAATGAACGCTCTGTGCGCTCAACTGCGGAAGCCGAAAATCGCCTTCCTTTGAACATCCATGGGAAGTCGCTGCTTGCCGGCAACGCTTACTGCGGACACTGCGGTGCAAAGCTGGAACTGACCAGCAGCCGTAAATGGCGAAAAATGGCAGATGGTTCGTTAGACGATACGCTGCGTATTCGCTATACCTGTTACGGAAAGCTCCGCAAGCAGACCAACTGCACCGGGCAGACGGGATATACCGTCCACATTCTGGATGAGATCATTGATAAAGCTGTCCGCCAGATTTTCTCCAAGATGAGGGGTATCCCCAAAGAGCAGATCGTTACAAAACGCTATGAAAAAGAGAATGCGGAACGCAAGAATCATCTGCAAGACCTTCAGACACAGCGGAACAAGGCAGAAAAAGACCTGTTGGCACTGAAAACCGAGGTTTTAGCTTGCATCAAAGGTGAAAGCGTGTTACCGAGAGAAACCCTTGCCGAAATGATTACAGCGCAGGAAGAGAAACTCACGGAGCTGGAAAACCTTTGCGAAGCGGCCAGTGAAGAACTGGAGAAAACGGCTGAGCTGATGGATAAAGTGTCGCGGCTGTATGATGAACTGATTTCTTATGCTGACCTGTACGACAGTGCAAATTTTGAAGCGAAGAAGATGATCGTCAACCAGCTCATCCGCAGGGTAGACGTATATCGCGGATACCAGATCAACATCTCGTTCAACTTCGACCTTACTCCGTACATCGAGGGGGAGTGATACGTCCGCCTGCAAAACAGTCGGGCATCGAACAAGTATTTTCAAAAACAACGAAACAGCAAGAATTGGGGGTTGCCGTCCATGCGCCTGCAAAATCAGACTTTTGACTGATTTTTTCCGTAGCCTCCAAGAAATCAAAAAGAAAAGCACCATACTTCAAACGAAGTACAGTGCTTTTTTGGTGGAGAATACCGGGATCGAACCGGTGACCTCTTGCATGCCATGCAAGCGCTCTCCCAGCTGAGCTAATCCCCCATAAAATCCAAGAAGCGAACCTCTTGGATGGAGTTTTTTGTTGGGAATTGATTGTCGCAGGACTATCTGACTGGGGGTGTGTTTTGATACCAACCGGGCTCCCAGCTGAGCTAATCCCCCAGATGTTCGTGCCGTGCCTGACGACGTGATTTATTATATCAGCACATCCGGGAGTTGTCAACTGTTTTTTGAAAAATTCTGCAGCAGTTTGTCTGCCATCGGGAAATTGTTTTTGAATGGGTTATTCTCATTCCATCCCTGCGCCGTTTTCCCACAGCCTGCTACGTTTTTATGCAAACAAAAACCCCGCACAAAACAATTGCTTGTCTTGTGCGGGGCCTCTCTAGCTCTTTTACCTGACACAACAAACGCTATGTCAAATCAAACTATCTATCCTATTCAGGAAAGATTAGTTATTAGAGAGTGGGCAGAGTGCCTTTCTTAGTTTCCAGACCGATGGAGCCGCTGCCCAGGGTGTAGATAGCGGACAGGCCGCCCAGGATCTGCATGCCAGCGTTCAGAGCGCCAACAGCAAAGCCCCAGTTGCCGCCGAAGGTGTTGTAGCCCTTGTTGTAAGCCTTATCCAGATTCTTAACAGAGAAGCCGATCACATCGCCGGGAACGTAGTTGCCATCGAACAGCTGGCTCAGAATGGAGTTGGTGTACGCATCCAGGAAAGAGTTGCCAACGATCTTGATCACGTTGGTAGAAACGTTCTGCCAGTTAGCAGTGGTCATAGCAGGAGCCAGGACATCAACCAGGCTACCACCAACAACGTAGGTCATCTCGTTTTCTGCAACAGCAGAGAAGTTTGCAGGCATCATCATAATGAATTTCTCCCTTCAAATTTAGAAAGATATTTGCAAGCCATTTGTTTGGCTTACGTCCCTTACTAGGATGGCAATAATATACCACACTTTCCAGAAATGTTCAAGTACTTTTTTGAAAAAAATGTGAAAAATGTGATAGACTGTGAAAATCCGGTCTCAAAATTCTTACAGAAGCCGCTTTTTTGCACACAGCGACATGGTTTTTTGCAGAATTGGAAGATACTGGAATTTGAAAGGGATCGTGTATGAAAACCGTGATCTATCTGGACGAACTGCTGCTGACGAACTTTCTGGCCGCAGCAGCGCTGCTTTTGGGCGCAGGGCTTTTGTGTGCGCGGCAGTGCAGCGGCCTGCGGCTGATGGCGGGCAGTGCGGCAGCGGCAGCAGCTTCGCTGGGCATTCTGCTGCCGGAGCTGCCCGGCCCTGCAGCTTTCCTTTATAAGGTGTTCACCTGCTGTGCTGCTGTAGCTGCGGCTTACGGCGTGCCGGGCCTGCGCAATTTTGTGCAGCTGTGTGTGTGGTATCTGCTGCTGAACCTGCTGCTGTGCGGAGCCGTGCTGCTGCCCGGAGTGCAAAGCGCAAATCTCTGCGTCTATCTGCCGCTGTCCCCGGGCCGGCTGCTGCTGTGCTGCGGTGCAGTGCTTGCCGTGCTGCGCGGCGTACTGTTCTGCTTTGGCCGTGCAGGCACCCGCTGCTTTGCCGCTGTGCTGGAGCTGGAAGGTGCAGTCCTCTCCGTACAGGCTTTCTGCGACACCGGCTTCTCAGTGCAGGACCCGCTGACCGGGCAGGCAGTGGTTCTGGTCTATTACCCTGCCGTGCGCAGCGCCCTGCCGCAGGAGCTGCGCACGTTCCTGGACCGTTATTTTGCCTGCGGCACGGCACCGCCGCCGGAGCTGCGGGTGCGGCTGGTGCCCTGCACCACCATTGCCGGGCACTGTGTGCTGCCTGCCGTTCCGGCCAAGACCCTGCGCACCAGCAAAGGCAGTGCAGCGGGCATTCTGGCCGCATTCTGCCGCCCGGAAACGCAGCAGCCATGGACAGCTCTGCTGGGCAGCGAACTGGCCGTACAGCTGGGCATCCGCTGAGAAGCGCTTGATGCGATCGATACTTATAGATGTACAGGAGGGGTATTCATGTTTCATGTTCTGCACCGGTTCTGGCGTTGGCTCCTTGCACGGCTGAGCTATTGCGGCGGCGCACATTTTCTGGCGGGCGCGCCCAGCCTGCCCCCGCCCCTGACCCCGGAACAGGAAAAGGTCCTGCTGGCCCGTATGGCTGCAGGCGATGCCGCTGCCCGGGACGACCTGATCACCCACAACCTGCGGCTGGTGGTGTACCTTGCCAAAAAGTATGAAAGCAGCGGTGTGCCTGCCGAGGACATGATCAGCATTGGCACCATCGGGCTGATCAAGGCGGTGAACACCTTCACGCCGGAGCGCAGCATCAAGCTGGCCACCTACGCCAGCCGCTGCATCGGCAATGAAATTCTGATGTACTTACGCAAAAGCTCCAACCGCCGTCAGGAAGCCAGCATCGACGAACCGCTGAACGTGGATGGCGACGGCAACGAGCTGCTGCTTTCTGATATTCTGGGCAGTGATGAGAACCAGATCAGCCAGCGGCTGGAACAGGATGCGGAGCGCGCCGTGCTGCGCCGGGCCGTGGACAGCCTGTCCCCGCGGGAACGGCAGATCATGGAGCTGCGCTTTGGTCTGGCGGACGGCATTGAGCGCACCCAGAAGGAGGCCGCCGACGCACTGGGCATCAGCCAAAGCTACATTTCCCGGCTGGAAAAACGGATCATCCATACCTTAAAAGTACAATTGGAAAACGAGTGAGGTGAAAAAACGCGGACTGCCGCCCGCTGGGCTTGACAATCCGCGCTGATTCGCGCATAATAAAGCTACAAAAGGCGCTGGCCCTGCAAACGGCTAGTTCCTTACCGGATTAGTCAAGAAAAGATGACCGCTCGGATTGGGACTCGAGGCGGTCATTTTTTATTTTGCCGCGCTTTCCTGCCAAACGGGAAAGCGCACAGTTTTTTCCACGCATACAATGCCGCTTCGCATCCCATACTCCCGGTGAAGATCAAAACAGACCGGGGGCGTTTGGATGTACAACAAAGTGGAGCTGTGCGGCATGAACACTGCAAAGCTACCTGTGCTGACCGAAGCCGAAAAGCGGGAACTGCTGGCCCGCGCCCACGCCGGTGATGCGGCAGCCCGGGAACAAATGGTGGAAGGCAACCTGCGGCTGGTGCTCAGCGTGGTGCAGCGGTTCGCCCAGCGCGGCGAAAATCTGGACGACCTGTTTCAGGTGGGGTGCATTGGGCTTATCAAGGCCATCGATCATTTTGACCCCGCCCAGCCGGTGCGCTTTTCCACCTACGGCGTTCCCATGATCATTGGGGAGATCCGGCGTTTTCTGCGGGACAACAATGCCCTGCGGGTGAGCCGCAGCCTGCGGGATACCGCCTACCGGGCCATGCAGAGCCGCGAAGCGCTGGAAAAGCAGCTGGGCCGCGAGCCGACCATGGACGAGATCGCGCAGGCGGCGGGCCTTGCCCGGCGCGAAGTGACGGCGGCGCTGGAATCGGTGGTGGAGCCGATCAGTCTGGAAGAGCCGGTGTACACCGATGGCGGCGATGCGATGTATGTGATCGATCAGGTGCGGGACCCGGACGGCGAGGACAGCTGGATCAGCGGGCTGCAGTTCCGGCAGACCGTGGCCGGGCTGACCCCGCGGGAAAAGCGGATCATGGAGCTGCGCTACCTGCAGGGCAAGACCCAGATGGAGGTGGCGCAGGAGATCGGCATCAGTCAGGCACAGGTCAGCCGGTTGGAAAAAGGCGCACTGAGCCAGTTCCGCACCCGGGACTGAACCTAAAAAAGGCGGCACAGCTTCCGTTTTGTTCGGAAGTGTGCCGTCTTTTATCTGCGGCTGTATTTGCGCCGGGTGGCCGCACCGCCGCGCAGATGCCGCTCTGCCTTATTGCAGGCCAGAACCGCACGCACCTGCCGGAACAGCTCCGGCTGCAGCGTCCGCAGCCGCACCGCAACATCCTTGTGCACGGTGGACTTGCTGCACCCGAACACCGCTGCCGCCGCACGCACTGTGGCCCGGTTGGCCGCGATATATTCGCCCAGCTGTACCGCCCTCTGTTCGGGGTCTCCCTTCATATCCAGACTCCTCCCATTGTGAACTTATGGTACAGCCTATGCACAGGCCGGGGCAGATATGTTCCGCCGGGGCTTGACTTTTGCGCCGGACGCGCTATACTTTTGCATGGACATAAAAACAGGGGTGCCGAAAGGCTGAGATCCGCGTTTTGCGGAGTACCCTTTTACCAGACCGGACAATGCCGGCGTGGGAGTTTGCAGAACTGTCCGTTCTTTCACAAACCCCGTGCGCCTGCTGGAAAGCGGGCGCATTTTGTTTTTGTGTACTATTGTTCTGAGAAGAGGAATCCCTATGACCAAAACCTATTCCAAGACCCGCATTCTGGTGGAGGGTGCGCTGATGATCGCCCTGTCCACCGTTTTGAGCATGATCCAGATCCCGCTCATGCCCCACGGCGGTTCCATCACCCTGTTCAGCATGGTGCCCATTCTGGTAATGAGCTACCGCCACGGCGCAAAGTGGGGCATCATGACCGCTTTCGTCAACAGCCTGATCCAGCTTGTGCAGGGCCTTGGCAACCTGGCATACTGCCAGACCCTCACGGCACAGGTGGGCTGCGTGCTGCTGGACTACCTTCTGGCCTTCACGGTGCTGGGCTTTGCCTGCCTGATCGCAAAGCCTTTCCGCAGCCGCACCGTGGGTGTCGGTGTCAGCGCCTTTGTGGTGTGCCTGCTGCGCTTTTTGTGCAGCTTTCTGTCCGGTTACATCGTCTGGAAGGACTACGACTACGCTTTCAGCTGGATGACCGAGATCGGCTTTCCCGGCATCTCCAACATGAGCGTGGACGGTCTGTGCTGGCTGTACAGTGCCGTGTACAACGCCACCTACATGCTGCCCGAAGCCATTCTGACCACGGTCCTTGTGGTGATCCTGATCCGTGTCGCACCGCAGATCTTCGACCCGCAGAACGCAAGAGCGTAAGTTTTTTCGCAGTCATTTTTCCCGCCGGGAAGGGCATTTCCCCGGCGGGAATTTTTTTTGCAGAAAATCCCAAAAAAGCTGTTGACAATCCGGCAAAGCGCTGGTATAATTACTCCTGTCGTCAGGCACGGCACAAACATCTGGGGGATTAGCTCAGCTGGGAGAGCGCTTGCATGGCATGCAAGAGGTCACCGGTTCGATCCCGGTATTCTCCACCAGAAGGAAAAGCACCGCACGGAAACGTGTGGTGTTTTTTGTTGTTACCGACCAAAGGAGAAACTATGAGCTACGCGATCGTATTCAGCAGTAAAACAGGCAACACAAAATTATTGGCAGACACGCTGCACGCCTGTCTGCCACAGGAAAACTGCTGCTATTTTGGCACCCCGGACCCTGCTGCCATGAAAGCAGACGACCTCTATGTGGGCTTCTGGACAGACAAGGGAAACGCTGACGAAAGCACTTTGGACTTTTTGAAGCAGCTGCACGGCAAAAATATCTTCCTTTTTGGCACCGCCGGCTTTGGCGGCAGTGAGGAGTATTTCAACAAGATCCTGAAAAAGGTGGAGCGTTCACTGGACAGGAGCAACACAGTCTTCGGCCGTTATATGTGTCAGGGCAAGATGCCGCTTTCGGTACGCCAGCGGTATGAGGGCATGAAAAAGCAGCCGATCCATCTGCCCAATCTGGATGCACTGATCGAGAATTTTGACAACGCCCTTTCTCACCCGGATGCAGAAGATCTGGAACGGTTAAAGCAGGCGGTAAAATGATAAAAAGGCAGCGGTTTTCCTCAAACAGAGGAAGCCGTTGCCTTTTTTGCTTAGCGGATGATCCTACGCTCCTGCCTGCGGCTCCGCGGTTCTTATCCCACGCTTCTTTTATAAAAGAACAGGTACTGCTGCACGATGCCTGCTTCCAGCCCGAACTGCGGGAACGGGTCCTGCCCGGCAAACTCGTCCCGGATGAGCCGTTCGATCCAGACATCCACCGGCACACGGCCCACACGGCCATAGCCGAACAGACACACGCAGTTTGCCACCTTTTTGCCCACACCGTCCAGTTCCATCAAACGGGCAAAAAGTGCTTCATCGGGCAGGGAAGCCAGCTTCTTCAGGTCCAGTGTGCCCTCTGCCGCCTGCTGCGCCGCATGCAGCACGTAGCGGGTGCGGTAGCCAAGACCGCACTCCTGCAGCGCCTGCTCCCCGGCACAGCAGAGCGCTTCTGCTGTCGGGAACGCATACACCGGCCCTTCGCTATCGCTGCCCAGCCGCTCGCCAAACCGCTCCGAAAGCAGCTCTACCGCCCTGCGGATAGCCGGGATGCTCTTTCGCTGCGAGATGATGAAGCTGACCAGCATCTCCCACTCATCCTGACGCAGCACCCGGATGCCCCGGCCATATTCCATGGCACGCTGCAGAAAGTCGTCCCGGCTGTCCAGCTTTCCGCGCAGGGCGGCATAGCTGCGGCCAAGGTCGAAGTAACCGTGCCAGAAGGTTTCCCATGCGCCCGGCTCACACCGCACCGTGTAGGTTCCGCTGCGCAGTGGTCTGAGGTAAAGCAGCTGTCTCCCGGAAACAAACCGATACCAGCCCTCCGCCTGCTTCCGGGGGCGAAAGCACTGGCCGCTTGCCAGAATTTTGTCCGGGTCGAAATCATCCCGGATCTGAACCGTTTTCTCTTCCAGCTCCATTGCCCCCATCACAGCTCCAGCTCCCGGTACACTTCGCCTTCCAGCGTTTTCCAAAGGAAAGTCTCCCCTTCCAGTGTCATATAGCTATGTGCACTCCCTTCCTTCGGGATGCTCACAGAACCGGGGTTCAGGTAGAGATTGCCTTCGCCGAACTCTGTCCACGCCGGAATGTGGGTGTGGCCATGCAGCAGGACATCCCCCGGAGCCAGCGGCGGCAGGTTTTTCAGGTTGTGCACATGACCGTGGGTAGCGTAAACGAGCCGCCTGCCCACCGGCAGCACCGCATAGTCGGCCAGAATGGGAAAATCCAGCACCATCTGATCCACCTCAGCGTCACAGTTGCCCCGCACGCACAAAAGCGCCGGCTTCAGCCCGTTCAGGAGCGGGATGACCTCCTTCGGGGCATAGCCCTCCGGCAGGTCGTTGCGGGGGCCGTGATACAAAAGATCCCCCAGCAAAAGCAGCCGGTCTGCTCTCTCCCGCTCAAACGCTTTGATCATTTTTTTGCAATAAAACGCCGACCCGTGCAGGTCGGATGCGATCATCCATTTCATGGCAGGATTCTCCTTATTTTATAAAGTATCTATTTTTATTTTAGCCTCCCGGTGAAAAATGGTCAAGTCTATAAAAGTCATACTTTATCCGTTTGACCTCTTGACATCTGCCGGAAGCCGTGTTATCCTACAGTTAATAAAATTCGTGTGGATTTTTACAGCAGTATGCTACTTTTCGCCACACAATGACTTCAAAAGAGCCATTGTGTGGCTTTTTTGCGTCTGCTTTTATCTTCGAGCAGTCTCGCCCTGACGATTCCGCGGCTGCAGTAATTCATTCCTTTTCTCTACAGGAGCAATGCAAACACTATGAACGAGACCTTTATGAAAGAAAAACCGGTGCTGCCGCTGTTGGTATCCATGGCGCTGCCCAATGTTATTTCCATGCTGGTGAACAGTCTGTACAACATTGTAGACAGCCTGTTTGTGGCCCGCATCAGCGAAGACGCCATGACTGCGTTGTCGCTGGTGTTCCCGATCCAGAATTTTGCCAACGCCATCGCCATCGGCTTCGGTATCGGCATCAATGCCATGATCGCACTGTACCTTGGCGCGGGCGACCACAAAAAGGCCGAGACTGCCGCCACCCACGGTATGGCGCTGAGCCTGATGCACGGCATTCTCATCACCATTGTCAGCATTGTCATCATGCCGGGCTTTTTGCGCCGGTTCACCAGCGACGCAGGCCTGATCGCATCCGGCATCACCTACTCCACCATCGTATTCCTGTTTGCCACCATCAACATGGCGGCACTGGCCTTTGAAAAGATGTTTCAGGCCGTGGGCCGCATGAAGGTGACTATGGCGGCGCTGATCTTTGGCTGTGTGTGCAACATCCTTCTGGACCCCATCCTGATCTTCGGCCTTGGCCCGGTGCCTGCCATGGGCATTGCGGGTGCGGCCCTTGCCACCGGCATCGGCCAGCTGCTGAGCCTGTGCGTTTACCTCTTCGTTTACGTCCGTACTGAGCTGCCTATCCGACTGCGCCGCAGCTGCCTGCGCCCGGATGCCGCACTGGACGGCAAACTGTATGCCATCGGCGTGCCGGCCATCCTCAATCTGGCCCTGCCCTCTCTGCTGGTCACCTTCCTGAACGGCCTGCTGGCGGGCTTTTCCCAGAGCTACGTGGTGGTGCTGGGCATTTACTACAAGCTGCAGACCTTCCTGTATCTGCCCGCCAACGGCATCGTACAGGGTATGCGCCCGCTCATTGGCTACAATTACGGTGCCAAACAGCACGCCCGCGTGAAAAAGCTCTACGAACTCACCCTCATCATGAGTGCTGCCATCATGGCTGCGGGCACGGTCATCTGTCTGTTCGCTTCCCGCCCGCTGATGCAGCTGTTCACCTCCAACCCCGAAACCGTCGCCATCGGCCAGACTGCCCTGCGCATCATCTGTCTGGGCTTTGTGGTTTCTGCCGTATCCACCACCTCTTCCGGTGCACTGGAAGGCCTTGGCAAGGGCGCAGAATCGCTGGTCATCTCGCTGTGTCGCTACATCGTATTCATCATGCCGCTGGCCGCTGTGCTGTGCCATTTCCTTGGTGCCAACGGCGTGTGGCATGCATTCTGGATCACCGAAGTGCTGTCCGCCATCGTGGCTTACCCGGTGTACCGCAAGGCAGTTGGAAAGTGCTGAGCCTTCTTGAAAGCGCTGGACGGCGAAGACCGAGTAAAATAAAATAGTTTCAAGCAGTTGAGGGAGAGTTTGCCAAAAACCCTCCCTCTTTTTTGTGCATTTTATTTGACAGTACGCAAAAACTGCGGTAAAATAAGATGTTTGTTTTCCGGCATTTCGGCTGGAAAAGCGCAATTTAACAGAGGATGTGGGAAAAATATGATCGAGACGATCACGGCCGTCAATCAGGCGGTCAACCAATTCATCTGGGGCGTGCCCGCCATGGTGTGCATCATCGGCGTGGGCCTGCTCCTGAGTGTTCGCACGGGCTTTTTGCAGATCCGCAAATTTCCCTACGCCATCAAGACCACCATCGGACGCATGTTCCGCAAAAAAGACGCTTCCGATGGTGCCATGACTCCCTTTCAGGCGGTGTGCACCGCGCTGGCCGGTACCGTGGGCACCGGCAACATTGCCGGTGTGGCAGGCGCGATCGCCATTGGCGGACCGGGTGCCGTGTTCTGGATGTGGTGTTCTGCCCTGCTGGGCATGTGCACCAAGTTTGCCGAGGTCACGCTGGCGGTGCACTACCGTGAGCGCAGCGAGACGGGCGAATGGGTAGGCGGCCCCATGTACTACATTAAAAACGGCTTGAGCAAGCATTGGCAGTTTCTTGCTGTGCTGTATTCCCTGTTTGGCGTGCTGACCGTGTTTGGCACCGGCAATGCCACACAGGTAAATACCATCGTTGCCGCTATCGATACCGCTCTGCTGGAGTACGGCGTGGTGGGCGGCGGTGCGCTTTCTACCCTGAACCTCGTGGTTGGCATCGCAGTGGCCATGCTGGTGGCCATGGTGCTGCTGGGCGGCATCAAGCGCATTGGCAGCGTGAGCGAAAAGCTGGTGCCCTTTATGGCTCTGTTCTACATCGTGCTGTCCGTGGGCGTTATGGTGCTGAACTTTGAGCGCCTGCCCTATGTGTTCGAGTCCATCATTGCGGGTGCGTTCAACCCGGCAGCGTTCACCGGCGGCACCATCGGCAGCCTGTTCGTCAGTATGCAGAAGGGTGTGTCCCGCGGCATTTTCTCCAACGAGGCCGGCCTTGGCACCGGTTCCATTGCCCACGCCTGCGCCGACACCAAAAAGCCGGTCAAGCAGGGCATGTTCGGCATCTTTGAAGTGTTTGCCGATACCATCGTCATCTGCACCCTGACTGCCATGGTCATTCTGTGCAGCGGCACCACCGTGAACTACGGCACCGCCGCCGGTGCAGAGCTGACCATCAGCGGCTTTACCACCACCTACGGCGGCTGGGCTTCCATCTTTACCGCTGTGGCCCTGTGCTGCTTTGCTTTTTCCACCATCATCGGCTGGGGCCTGTATGGTTCCCGGTTCCTGGTGTTCCTGTGCCGCAGCGATAAGGTGGCAAAGCCCTTCTTTCTGGTCTACTCCTTTGTGTCCATTCTGGGCGCAACGATGGATCTGGGCCTGCTGTGGAGCATCGCCGATACCTTCAACGGCCTGATGAGCATTCCGAACCTGCTCGCGTTGCTGCTGCTTTCCGGCACGGTGGTCAGGCTGACCAAAGAATTTTTTGCATCGGAGGGCTGATTGCCCACAACAAAAAGAGGCTGCTGCACTTTCGGCTAAAACGATGTGCAACAGCCTCTTTTGTTATTCGGGCAGGTGTACCGGTACCCGCGCCACACAGTGCACCCAGCAATCGCCGTCCTTGCGGGTATTTCCTGCCGCGGGAGCGGGTGGTGCGCCTGTGGGAGGGCTTCAAAAAGCGTCTCGGCCTTTGCCGATAAAAGCATCCGAACATGCGAAAAAGCTGTTGCAAGACAGCTCTCCAAAAACATTGTACGAAACCCGGAACTTTTTCAGGGCTAAACAGCTCTAAAAAGGTTCCGGGTCTTTGATTTTTCGCAATTTCCCTGCGCAGGCTGCTACCGCATTTTTTCAATCCCCTTATTCTGCCCGCGTCCGGCTCTTTTCAACCCGGACAGTTCATGTTACAATATACATTAGAAAAAAAAATGAATCGAGGGAATGAACCTTGGATTTTTATGGTACCATCGGCCCGGCCTGCGCACAGCCGGCGATCTTGCAGCACATGGTGGAAGCCGGCATGACCGGCATCCGCATGAATCTTTCCCACGGGCCGCTGGCGGCGCACACCGACTGGCTGGCCATGATCCGCGCAGCCGGCATCCGTCAGCTGCTGATCGACCTGCAGGGGCCGGAACTGCGCATCGGCACGCTGGCAGAGCCTGTTGCTCTGGTTGAGGGCAGCTCTGTACGCCTTGGCGCAGACGGCGTACCTTGCCCGGCAGCTCTGATACAGGCGGCTGCGCCCGGACAGCAGCTTCTGCTGGACGACGGCAAGCTTCTGGTGCAGGTCACACAGGCATTGCCGGAAGCCCTTGTGTGCACCGTGGTGCGCGGCGGCACCCTGCAGAGCCGCAAAAGCATTGCTGCACCGGGCCTTGCGGTGCCCTCGCCTACCCTGACGGAGGAAGACCTGCAGAACCTGAAAATTGCAAAGCAGTGCGGTGTTACCGGTGTGATGCTGCCTTTTGTGCGCGGCAAAGCAGATATTCTGGCCCTGCGCCATGCGCTGGAAGAAGCCGGGGCTGCGGATATCCGTATCTTTGCCAAAATTGAAAACATGACCGGTGTGCGTGCCCTGCCGGAATTCATCCACCTTGTGGATGAGGTGGTGATCGCCCGCGGAGACCTTGGCAATGCCATGCCGCTGAGGGAGCTGCCCCGCTGCCAGAAGCAGCTTTCCGCCGCCTGCCGGGCTGCAGGCGTGCCCTTTATGGTAGTGACCCAGATGCTGGACAGCATGTGCACCCGCGCCGTGCCCACCCGTGCCGAGGTGAGTGACATTTACAACGCCGTGCTGGACGGCGCGGCCAGCGTGATGCTGACCGGTGAGACTGCTGCCGGACAGTACCCGATGCAGGCCATGGAATATCTGGTGCGCACAGCGCAGACAGCCCTTGCCTGACCTTTGCGGAGTTTTTGCGCAAAAGGGATGGCGCATTGTGTCAGAATACGGTATAATAGACGTAAATATTTCTTGTTCAGAAAGGTTTTTTGCTATGGGAATCGTTGTGCTCGGTGCTGTTTTTGTGGATATCAAAGGCTATCCCCTTTCCGCCTATATTCCGGGCGGGCGCAATGCCGGCCGCATTGAGCAGGTACACGGCGGAGTGAGCCGCAACGTGGTGGAGGATATCGCCAATGTAGAGCTGCGCCCTACCTTTGTCAGTCTGGTGGACGACACCGGCATGGGACAGGATGTGATCAACAAGCTGGAGAACCACAAGGTGAACACCAAGTACATCCAGCGCGTGCCAGACGGCATGGGCACCTGGCTGGCCATCTTTGACAACGACGGCGATGTGCATGCAGCCATTTCCAAGCGGCCGGACACCACTCCCCTCACCGGCCTTTTAAAGGAAAAGGGCGACGAGATCTTTGCCGACTGCGATGCCATTGCGCTGGAGCTGGATCTGGAAAAAGATACTGTAAAACAGGTGCTGCACTACGCCAAAAAGTACAACAAAAAGGTTTTTGCGGCCATTTCCAACATGAGTATTGCCATGGAGCGCCGGGATTTCCTGCAGCAGATCGATTGCTTTGTGTGCAACCAGCAGGAAGCCGGGCTTCTGTTCTCCGATGATTACGGCCATCTGGCCCCGGACGAGATGTGCAGGGTTCTGGCCGCCAATGTGCACAGCGCCAACATTCCCAGTATGGTGATCACCATGGGCGGTCAGGGTGCCGTATATGCCCGCGCCAACGGCGAGTGCGGCGTGGTGCCTGCCAAGAAGGTGGATGTGATCGACACCACCGGCGCAGGCGATGCCTTCTTTGCCGGCACCACCATCGGCCTGACCTACGGCAAAACGCTGGCCGAGTCCTGCGAGATCGGCAGCCGACTGGCCGCATCGGTCATCTGCATCACCGAGAACGTCTGCCCCCGCTTCCGCCCGCTGGAATTCGGGCTGAACATTCCGGTGGTGGATTAAAGTAATATCAGAAAGCCGGGCAGACTGCGGTCTGCCCGGCTTTCTTTTTAGGATTCGGGGAAGAGGTTTATATCATGCTTCCAGCACCTTTTTGCCGGTAACTGGATCAGGGATATCAAGCAATGCCAGAATGATGGCCATGCGGATATACACGCCATTGTGCACTTGATCAAAGTAGGCGGCACGCGGGTCGTCATCCACATCCTTTTTGATCTCGTCGATGCGGGGCAGCGGATGCAGCACCGGCATATCCTGCGGTGCCTTCTGCAGCAGCGCTTCGTCCAGCTGGTAGCAGCCTTTCAGGCGCAGGTATTCTTCCTCGTTGAAAAAGCGCTCCTGCTGGATACGAGTCATGTACAGCACATCCAGATGCGGCAGCTCGGCTTCAAGGTCAGCCGTTTCCTTATAGATCTGATGGGTCGGCTCCAGCGATTCATTCTTCACATACTGCGGCAGGCGCAGATCTTCCGGCGAGATGAACACGAACCGGTTGCCCTCAAACTGACTCAGCGCAGCGGTCAGGGAGTGGACCGTGCGGCCAAACTTGAGGTCGCCGCAGAAGCCGATAGTCAAATGATCCAGCCGCCCCTTGCGCTGGCGGATCGTCATGAGGTCGATCATCGTCTGGCTGGGATGCGCGTGCCCACCGTCGCCTGCATTGATCACCGGCACACGTGCAGAAAGGGATGCCCGCAGCGGTGCGCCCTCTTTGGGGTGGCGCATGGCGATCACATCGGCGTAGTTGCTCACCACGCGGGCGGTGTCCTCCACCGTCTCGCCCTTGCTGGCGGAAGAAAGCTGTGCCCCTGCAAAGCCCAGTGTCTTGCCGCCCAGCCGCAGCATGGCCGATTCAAACGAAAGGCGGGTGCGGGTGGAAGGCTCGTAGAACAGGGTGGCCAGAATGCGCCCATCGCACAGGTGGGCATAGGGTGCCGGGTTGGCCTCCATCCGGTCGGCAAGATCCAGAAGGGCCAGCTGCTCTTCCAGAGAAAAGCTGTTGGGCTCAATAAAGTGTCTCACAGCCATTCTCCTTTCAGCACGAACTTCTCGCGCTCGGCTCCGGTGGAGACGAACTGGATCTCATGGCCCAGCTGCTTTTCCAGAAATTCCACGTAAGCCTTGGCCTCTTTGGGCAGCTCATCCCAGCTCTTGCAGCCGGAGATATCCTTGTTCCAGCCTGGCAGCGTAGTGACCACCGGCTTTACACGGTCAAGGTCGGACAGCGGGTCGAAGCTGGGGACTTGCACGCCATCCAATGTGTAACCGGTGATCACCGGGATCTCTTTCATGCTGCTGAGCACATCCAGCTTCGTCAGGGCGATCTTGTCTGCGCCCTGACAGGTAAGGCCGTAGCGGCTGGCCACACAGTCGAAGGGGCCGACACGGCGCGGACGGCCGGTGGCCGCACCATACTCGCCGCCTGCCTTGCGCAGCTGTTCATTCCAGTCCTCGCTCATGGCGTTCTCGGCGGCAAAGGGGCCTGCACCCACGCAGGTGGAGTAGGCTTTCAGCACGCCCACCACATGGTCAAGACGGCAGTTCGGAATGCCTGCGCCCAGCGGCGCATAGGCTGCCAGCGTGTTGGAGCTGGAAGTGAACGGGAAGATACCGTAATCGATATCGCGCATGGCACCCAGCTGGGCTTCCAGCACGATGCGCTTGCCGCTGTCGTGAGCCTGCTGCAAAAATGCACCCACATCACAGATATATGGTGCAAACTGTCCGGCCTGCATCCGGCACCATTCCAGCAGAGCATCGTAGCTCATGGGTTCCTGATGATAGCAGCCACCCAGCTCCAGATTCTTGGATTCCAGGATCATGTGCAGGCGGTCCTGCACGCGCTTTTCGTCCAGATGCAGCAGATCGCCCAGACGCAGGGTCTTTTTGCGGTATTTGTCGCTGTAGGCGTAGGCAATGCCGCGGCGGGTAGAACCAAAGGCCGCACCCTTCTGGGCAAGGCGGTCCTCTTCCAAGCCGTCCTGCACCTTGTGCCACGGCATGGAGATGGTGGCCTTATCTGAAAGTTTCAGGTTTTCTGAGCCTACCTTTACGCCGCGCTCCTCAATGGCATCCATTTCTCCGGCCAGATGGTCGAGGTCGATCACCATGCCCGCACCCAGTACACAGACAACGTCCGGGTGCAGGATGCCGGAGGGCAGCAGGTTCAGAATGAACTTGCCCTGCTCCGTTACAACGGTGTGGCCGGCATTGTTGCCGCCCTGATAGCGGGCAACAACATCGGCATGTTCGGCTAACAGATCGATGACGCGGCCCTTGCCCTCATCGCCCCAATTGATACCAGTAACTGCGGTAAGCATAACTTCTTATTTACCTTCTTTTTCGTTGTTTACAATAGCCTGTACCTTGGTAGGCAGACCATACTTTTGAATTCCCTCTTGCAATTTTTGATTGCGGTGTTATTATACTAGCAAGCAGAGAATGTGTAAAAAGTATCCTGCACATGATCACGATACGAAATTGACATGAAAGAGGGCACGCCGCCATGTATGTGGACTGGGAATATTACAAAATCTTTTATTATGTCGCGAAATATCAGAATTTCACCAAAGCCGCGCGGGTGCTGGGCAACAACCAGCCCAACATCACCCACTCGATGAACCGGCTGGAAAGCCAGCTGAATTGCGTACTGTTCATCCGCTCCAACCGCGGCGTTACCCTTACCCCGGAGGGTGAACTGCTTTACTCCCGCATTGCATCTGCGGCGGTTCAGATTCAGGATGCAGAAGAAGAGCTGAGCGCCAGCGCCACGCTGGAACACGGTGCGATCAGCATCAGCGCTACCGAAACTGCGCTGAACATCTACCTTGCAGAAAAGCTGCGCGCCTTCCACACGGACTATCCCGGCATCCGCCTGCGCATCTCCAACCACTCCACGCCGCAGGCTTTGCAGGCCGTGAAAAACGGCGAGGTGGATTTTGCCGTCATCACCACCCCTGCCGAGGTGGAAAGCGGCCTGAAAATGGTGGAGCTGAAGCCCTTTTATGAGGTGCTTGTGGGCGGCAGGACCTTTACTGCCCTTGCCAGCCAGAACCTTTCGCTGAAGGAGCTGAACAATTATCCGCTGATCTCCCTGAGCGACGAAAGCATGACCCGCGCCTTTTACCGGCAGTTCTTTCTGGATCACGGTGCGGTGCTGAAGCCGGATACCGAGGCTGCCACCACCGACCAGATGCTGACCCTTGTCAAAAGTGAACTGGGCATTGCGTTCCTGCCCCAGCCCATGGCACAGGATGCACTGGCCCGCGGTGAGATCGTGCAGCTGCATCTGCAGGAGATCATCCCTCAGCGCTCCATCTGCCTTGTGTACGACCATCACCGCCCGCTGAACACGGCAGCCCGCAAGTTCCAGCAGATGCTGACCAAGGCGGCCCCCAAATGTCCGGAACACAGATAACCGCCGGGCCTTTCCCTGCAAACTGATCTATACGGGACTGTTGCAAAATAGCTCTCTGAAAAAACAATGCACAAAACCCGGAACCTTTTCACAGCCAAAACGGCTTAATAAGGCTCCGGGTTTTTGATTTTGTGCTATTTCTTTGTGCAAGTTGCTATCGCATTTTTATTTTGCAACAGTCCCCTGTTTTATTTTTACTTTTCCTGGATCTGTTTGCCGGTGAGGTGCTCAATGGTGATCTCGTAAAGCTGCACGGCCTTGATGTCCAGCGCAATTTCCTTTTCCACCTCTTCCTTGCCGGGGTAATACTTCATGCCAAGCTCCCGCACGCGGGCCTCGGTAGCAGCGGCATCGTCGATCAGATGGCAGCGGCCAAACACCACGGTGCTCTGCACATAAGGTGCCCAGTCGCCCGGCTCAAAGTGTTCGTTGCCGTAAACGGTAAAGCATACCTTATCATTCTGTTTCAGCGCGTCCACCTTCTGGCCGGACTTTGCACCGTGGAAGTAGATTTTGTCGTGCTCCTGATCGTAGTAATAATTTACCGGGATCGCAAAGGGATAGCCGTTGTCGCCGTTCACTGCCAGCACGCCCCGCCGGGACTGCTGCAGCAGGTGCTTTGCAGCTTCTTCCGGGATGGCGCGGCTGGCTCTTCTCATGGGTCTGAACATTTTTGTTTCCTCCATGTATCGCAGGTTTGCGGTGCGCACTCATGCACCCTTGATAATGCGGATGAGGGTCTTATCCAGCTGGATGGTGCGGTTCCACGGGTTCAGGATGATGCCGCTGATCTCCGGCACGGCAAGCGCTGCATCAAACAGCTTTTCCATATCCACAAGAAAGGTGGACTGCACCGGCTCGGCTCCCTTCATTTCCTCGTCAAAGCTGGTGAATGCATACCACCAGCTTGCGCCGTCGGCCGTCCGGATGGCCCGCAGCTGCATCTGTTCACTGCCCAAATTGGGCTCCACCGCCACGACAAGCTGGCCATGCTCCTTTATGCGCCGCCGGATCACGGTAAGGGTGTGGGCCAGCTGTTCCTGTGTGGGCTCCTGCTGCAGGGCGGCTACCGCCTGCTCGATCTTTTCGTTGCCGTTCAGGCCCTTGTCTCTGGGTTGATTCATTGAGGTTGGTTCCTTTCTATTGTATTTTGGCAGAGGGAATAAGCGCAGCTCATCACAGCAGCAGATCGAACAGGCCGATCATTACCGGCATAGACACAATGGAAAGCAGAGTGGTCAGCACATACAGCGCGCTGGAATGCGCCGCATCGCGGTCATAGAGCTGAGCCATGGAGGTAACAGTAGCACAGGCAGGGGTGATGGCGGCAAGGTAGACCGTCATCAGGATGTTCTTGCCGTCGGCCACCCAGCTGGATGCATGGCAGACCCACAGCAGCACCAGAACCACCAGCGGGCATACCACCAGACGCAGCACTGTGGGCAGATAGTTGCGGCGGGTGCAGAACACCTCCCACAGCGGCTTTTCTGCAATGGCCATACCGGCCAGCAGCATGCCCATCGGTCCCATCATGTTGCCCACTGTGCTCATGGTATTCTGCAGCGGTGCAGGCAGCACCACACGGAACCAGTACAGCAGTGCACCGGCTGCAATGGCGATCATGTTGATATTGGTGAGCACCTTTTTCCAGTCCAGCGCACTGCTGCCCTGCAAAAGGGAACTGGCGTGGGTCCACAGCAGCACCAGCTGCACAATGATGAATGCGCAGGAGTAAATGACATACGCATCGCCCATCAGAGCCTTGACCAACGGGATCACCAGTGCAGCGGCGTTGCTGTAGATCACATTCACCTGTTCCACGGCATCCAGCTTGAGCGGGCGGCTCAACAGGGCGCTGAGCACCAGCAGCACTACATGGATAGCCGCAGCAATCGCCATGGAGTACAAAAGGCCCTTGCGGATCTCCGGCGTATCGTCGATCTGGAATGCGTTGATGATCACGCAGGGCGTGACCAGATACACCATGACCACCGAGAGCACCCGGCTGTCGCTGGCCTTCAGCAGCCCTACCTTGACCACAGCATAGCCCATGATCAGAATGAGGAACAGCTGTGCGATCTGCTGCATCAATAACAGACTTATCTCCATTGTTTTTTCCTTTCCCCTTCCCTTTTTCAAAACCCAAAGGGAGAGCCGCCTTCCGCAAGGCAGCTCTCCCCTTTTTCTGATTTTATTTGCCGCTCGTCAGCCGCGCCACATGCAGCGCCAGATAGGCGGTTTCCTCGTTGGGCAAAAACACGCCGTACTTGCGCAGCACAAAGGTGCGTATTTTTTCCGCGCAGGTCACCGCTGCCGGATAATTCTGCTGCATCTGCTGGAACAAAAAGTCGTCTTCGCTGTCCATCAGCTTGCCGGAGAAGAACCGCTCGGCAAAATACTGCAGGTGGCTCACGAACCGCGCATAGTGGATGCTCTCGGTGCTCACCGGGCAGTGCATACTGTAGGTGACAATGTTGGACAGCTCACCGATCAGCTGCGCTGCCCGCATGGCATCGTAGCCGGCCTGCGGGTCCTGCCGGGCGTTGACGATATGGAAGGCGATGTTGCCTGCCTCTTCGTCCGGCAGCTCGATGCCAAGCTTTGCCTTTACCTTCTGCAGGCCGCGCTGGCCCACCGCGTACTCCTTGGGATAAAAATGCTTGATTTCCCAGAAGATGCGGTTGGTCACCACAAGACCCTTTTGCTGGCGCTCCACTGCAAAATGCAGGTGGTCGGTCAGCAGCAGATAGATGTGCGCCGAAAGCTTGACTCCCAGCGACTGCTCTGCGTCGTCCACAATGTCCTGCGTCAGTTCCAGATAGGATGCCGGAATGCTGGAAAACAGCTCCAGCATAGGCTGTGCGTCCGGGTTGGACAATGGAAGGAACACGCGGTCTGAGGGCTGCCGTTCAATGGGCTCGCCCGCCTTGCGGCCATAGCCGATGCCCTTGCCCAGCAGGATGGATTCCTCGCCGCTGTCATCCTGCACCAGCACAACGCTGCTGTTCAGCACCTTCTGAATGTGCATCGGTCCCTCCTCCTTCCGTTGAACCCTTAAGACTGCCGCTTAGTCCAGATCTTCGCCGTTGGAAGCAATGACCTTCTTGTACCAGTAGAAGCTGTCCTTACGGCTGCGGGCCAGAGTACCGTTGCCCAGATCATCCTGATCCACATAGATAAAGCCATAGCGCTTGGACATCTGGTTGGTGGATGCAGAGATCAGGTCGATGGGTGCCCATGTGGTGTAGCCCCACATCTCAACACCCTCATCGATGGCCTTGCCCATTTCGCTGATGTGCTGGCGGAAGTACTCTACACGGTAGGGGTCGTGGATGGAGCCGTCGGCCTCCACCACATCCTTGGCACCCATGCCGTTCTCCACCACCATCAGCGGCTTGCGGTAACGGTCGTACAGCTCGATCAGGCTGTAGCGCAGGCCCTTGGGGTCGATCTGCCAGCCCCAGTCGGTGGAGGGCAGATACGGGTTCTTGACACCCAGCACGGTGTTGCCGGGGGTACGCTCTGCGTTCGGGTCCACAGACTCGGTCATGGTCATATAGTAGCTGCAGGAAACAAAGTCCACACAGCCTGCCTTCAGGGTGGCGGCATCCTCGGGCAGCATTTCCACATGGATGCCCTTGCGCTCGAACATCTTGAGGATCAGGCGGGGGTACTCGCCCCAGACATGCACATCGGCATAGAACAGATTTTCCAGATTCTTTGCCTGAGTAGCCAGTTCATCATCGGGTGCGCAGGTGCGGGCATAGGTGGTGAGCTTGGTCAGCATGCAGCCCACCTTGCTGCCGGGGATGATCTCGTGGCAGTCCTTTACTACCATAGCGCTGGCCACCAGCTGGTGGTGCAGGGCCTGATAGCAGGTCTCCAGCATCTTATCCTCGGGCACGCGGCTGGGGATGATGCCGGCGGTGGTGAACGGGTGACGGATCACGCTGTCCACCTCGTTGAAGGTGAGCCAGTACTTGACCTGATCCTTGTAGCGCTCAAAGCACGCATGGCAGAACTTTGCAAAGCAGTCGATTACGCGGCGATCCACCCAGCCATTGTACTTGGTGGCCAGTGCCAGCGGCATTTCGTAGTGGCTCAGCGTGACCAGCGGCTCGATGCCGTTCTTGTGCATCTCAGCGAACAGGTCGCTGTAGAACTGCAGGCCCTTTTCGTTCGGCTCTGCTTCCTCGCCGGTGGGGAAGATGCGGGTCCATGCAATGGAAACGCGCAGCATGGTAAAGCCCATCTCGGCAAACAGCTTCAGGTCTTCTTTGTAATGATGGTAGAAGTCGATGCCGCGGCGCTTGGGATAATAGGTATCATCCGGGTCGGCCATGGCGGCAGCAATGTGTGCGTCGTCCATGGCAACATGGGACTTGTAATCCTTCACGTCGGTGTTGGGCTTGTAGGTGGCAACATCGGCCACACTGGGGCCTTTGCCATCCACGTTCCATGCGCCCTCTACCTGGTTCGCGGCAACAGCGCCGCCCCAGAAAAAGCCTTTGGGGAAACTCATTTATTTGCCTCCAGTTTCAGCAGTGCGGCACCGGGCACCACAGCGCCCTCGGCCACAGTCTTGATGGTGAACTCATCGGCGTTGGTCACGACGATGGGGGTAGTTACATCATAACCGTCTGCTTTGATTCCGTCAAGGTCAAACTTCATCAGCAGCTGGCCCTTCTTGACAGTCTCGCCGTCCTTGACCTGCGGATCAAAGCCCTTGCCGTCGCGCTTGACGGTATCCATGCCGATGTGCATGAGCAGTTCAGCACCGGCATTGGTCTTCATGGAGATGGCGTGCTTGGTGCCGAACACGGACTCGATCACGCCGTCAGCGGGAGCGTACAGCTCACCCTTCTCGGGCACCACGGCAATGCCGTCGCCCAGGATCTTCTGGGAGAAAACTTCATCCTTGACCTCTTCCAGAGCAATGGCCTTGCCCTGCAGGGGGCTGCTGATGGTGGAATCCGCAGCTGCTGCGTCTGCAGCAGTCTCGGGAGCGGGTGCAGCGGTCTCATCCTCTGCGGGGGTCTCGTCCTTATACAGGAAGAAGGACAGTGCGAAGGAGGCCACAACAGAGATTACCAGACCAACTGCAGCCCACAGGATGTTCTTGCCGTTATCCGGGTCAACGAACATGGCCATGCCAGCCAGACCGGGGCCCATGGCAACGAATGCCTTGACCTTCATCAGGCCAACGAACAGACCGCCGATGAAGCTGGAGGCCACAACGGACATCATGACCTTCTTGTGCTGCAGGGTAACACCGTACAGAGCAGGCTCGGTGATGCCGAACAGGCCGGAGATGCCAGCGGAAATTGCGGTAGCGCGCAGGTTCTCGTCCTTGGTCTTCAGTGCAACGCCGAGGCAGGCACCGCCCTCAGAGATGTTGTGTGCCAGAGAAGCAGGCATGTACAGCATTTCAAAGCCGGGGTCAGAAATAGAAGCAACTGCGTAGGGGACCAGAGCCTTATGCATGCCCATGGAGATCATGAAGGGCAGCACGGCAGCCAGCAGAGCAACGGCCAGCCAGCCCAGCGTGTTGTACAGAGCCAGGATCACGGTGGTCAGCAGAGCACCGATGTTGTAGCCCAGAGGTCCGAGGACGACCAGTGCCACAGGGAAGCCGATGCCGAAGCACAGCATGGGCACAAAGAACACGCGGATGGCCTTGGGGCACCACTTGTTGGCCCACTTTTCAATAAAGGACATGAAAATGACGGTCAGGATGGCCGGGAATACCTGTCCGCCATAAGCGATATTCTGCAGCTTGATGCCGAGGAAGTAAGCACCGCCCTCGGTAGCCAGCAGAGCGGAAACGCTGGGGTGGATCATGGCAGCAGCCAGAGCCACCGACACCAGCTTGTTGCAGTTGAACTTGGTTGCAGTGGTGAAGGCGACCATGACGGGCAGGTAGTACAGAGCTGCATCTGCCACGCCGACAAGCACCTTATAGGCGATATCTCCGCTGCTCATCAGGCCCAGAGTGCTCAGCAGCACCATCAGAGCCTTCAGAACGCCTGCACCTGCAATGGCGGGGACCAGCGGCTGGAAGATGCCGACCATGTAGTCCAGAATAATGCCGCCGATCTCTTTTTTGCCCTTGGGGGCAGCGGGAGCTGCAGCCTGACCTGCGTTGAAGGTGCCCAGCTTGAGCAGCTCATCGTACACTTCGATGACATCGTTGCCGATGACCACCTGACACTGCGGGCCGCTGGAAATAACGCCCATAACACCGGCAGTCTTTTTCAGGGCTGCAGCATCCACCTTGGAGGTGTCTGCCAGAGTGAAGCGCAGGCGGGTGGAGCAGTGCTCGACCTGCACAACGTTCTTCTCGCCGCCAACCAGACGCAGCACGTCGGAGGCAGTCTGCTTGTAGTTCTTCATTTTGTTCTCCTTTATCTTGTGTGTGGTGGCATTTCCCTGCCGCCCGGCCGAAGCGGACAAAAGAAAAAAGACCCAACAGAATGACCCCATGTACAATTTCTCCCGGAATCATAGTATCTGGCTACAATCCACCCAAAAGAAAAGGTATTCGTCATTCCGTCAGATCCTGCCTGCATTACCAGTAACATGTCCAACTGGATATTGTGGTATTAGTATATCAATCCTCTTTTCGTTTTTCAATATGACTTTTTCACAAAATAACTCTTAAAAAATTATGAAGTTCGCACATTCATTTGTTTTTTCACATAGCTGTCGGTGTGTGCTCGTGTACTCCTTTCACCGCCTGCACTGATGTCGGCCGCACATCTTGCGCACCGCGCCGCCGCTTGTTATAATAAGTGTAACGATCTGTTTATTACTTTTTACATACAGGAGGTACAATCCATGCGCATTGCTTACGAGACGATGCTGGCCGAATTTGAGCGGGTCCTGACCAAATACGGTTTCAGCCCAAAGCGTGCCCATGAAGCGGCCGAGATCTTTGCCCAGAACAGTCTGGCTGGCGTGTTCAGCCACGGGCTGAACCGCTTCCCCCGCGTGGTGGAATACCTGCGCAAGGGCGAGATTGATCCCGCCGCTGAGGCCGAGTGCATTGCCAGCTTTGGTGCCATGGAGCGCTGGGACGGCAAGCGCGGCTTTGGCCCTCTGAACGCCAAGCACGCCATGGACCGTGCCGTAGAGCTGGCACATCAGTTCGGTATTGGCATGGTGGCGCTGGGCAACAACAACCACTGGATGCGCGGCGGCACCTACGGCTGGCAGGCCGCAGACGCGGGCTGCATCGGCATCTGCTGGTCCAACACCTGCCCCAACATGCCTGCATGGGGCGCAAAGGACAACCACATCGGCAACAACCCGCTCATTCTGGCCGTGCCGCGCTCGAACGGGGAGCACATCATGGTGGATTGTGCCCTGAGCCAGTTCAGCTACGGCAAGCTGGAAACGATGCGTCTGGCCGGCAAACAGCTGCCTGTGGTAGGCGGCTACGATGCAGACGGCAGCCTGACCACCGACCCCGCTGCCATTGAAGAGACCCGCCGCATGATCCCCATTGGCTACTGGAAGGGCAGCGGTCTTTCCATCCTGCTGGATATGATCGGTACTATCCTGACGGGCGCAAACTCGGTGGCAACGATCGGCACCTTTGGCGATGAAGTGGGCCTGACCCAGATCATGATCGCCATTGATCCTGCAAAGTTCCAGTCCGCCGACCTCACCGATGCCGTCATTGATGCCATTGCCGCCGATGTGGCATCCAGTGAACCTGCAGAGCCGGGCCGTGAGGTGCGCTGCCCCGGCATAGGCGAGCACCGTAGCCGCAAGGAGAACATGGAGCTTGGCATCCCGGCAGCCGAGGAAAAGTGGGCCGAAGTTCTGGCGATGTGATGCAATGTTAAAAGGGGTGTCTCTCCGGCAGACAGAGAGACACCCCTTTTTATCTGTGGTTTTCCGCAAATATCCGGCCCAGCTGTGACAGGATATCATGCGGCAGCATTCCGTACTCGCCAAGCGCAGCAGCGGCACGGTCGGCAGCGGCACCGTGCAGATACACCGCGCAGGCCGCAGCTTCGTATGCAGGCAGGCCGCAGGCCAGCAGGGCCGCCGTCATACCGGCCAGTACATCTCCGCTGCCGCCCCGGGCAAGGCCTGGGTTTCCGGTAGGGTTTGTGCACACGCGGCCATCCGGTGCAGCCACCACGGTACGGCAGCCCTTGAGTACCACCACAGCGTTCCATTTTTCTGCATACTGGCAGGCAGTATTTTCACGATCCGCATTGATCTGCGCCGCCGAAAGCCCGGTGAGCCGGGCCATCTCGCCGGGGTGCGGGGTCACGATCAGCTCTCCCGCCGGGTGGGGGAGTGTTCCAAGATATGGCAGCAGCTGCGCGGCGGCGTTCAGGCCGTCCGCATCCAGCACCGCGCTGCCTGCAAAGCCGGGCAGCAGCCTTTGTACCAGTACGCGTGTCTCTGCCGCGCGGGCTGTGCTCTGGGCTGTACCGCCAAGGCCCGGGCCCAGCAGCAGCACCGTCGCCTTCTGGCGCTGGAACTGTGGAATGCTCTCCGGTGAGATGCCGCCTTCGGCCCCCGCCACGCAGGGACACAGGCAGCATTCCGGCAGGCGGGCCACCGCAGCTGCCAATACCGGCTCCACGCTGGCCAGCGTTACCATGCCCGCACCGGTGCGCAGCGCACCCTCGGCAGCAAGCAGGGCCGCACCTCGGTAATATGCGCTGCCTGCCACAGCCAACACGGTGCCAAAGCTGCCCTTGTGGCTGTCGCGCGGGCGCGGCGGGATGTTGTGCCAGACAAATTCGGATGTGATCTCGGTTGACATTTTATGCTTCCCCCTGCACCAGTTTGCGGATCTGCTTTTCCACATTCTGCACTTCCTCATGGAACATGCGGGCGGAGACACGCAGTGCGCCGTGGCCCAGAATGATGATCTGCTCCATGCCGTCGGAAGTAGCCACACGCACCCGCCGCCCCTTGCCGATCTCATGAGTAACGTGCTCGATGAACATATCGGCGGTTTCGGCTTCCTTGGTGTAGACCACATGGATATTATGGTACTGCTCAATGCTGCCGGGACTGCCCGGCACACGATAGGCATCGAATACAAGAATAAGATTGCACTTCTGGTAGCCCTGATAGTTGCACAGAATATCCATCAGTTTGTGACGGGCCGCTTCCAGACTGTCCTTTGCAAGGGCGTTCAGCTCATCCCACGCAAAGATGATATTGTAGCCGTCCACCAGCAGATATTCGGGCAGGATCTCCCACTGCTGGGCATCAAAATCCGGGCGTTCCCGCTTTTGCACCGGGCGGAATGCCGCCAGCGGGTCCCGTTTGATGGGGCCATAGGTGCGCTCGAAGATTTTGAGCAGCTCGGCATCCTCTTCCAGTGTTGCGCGGTAAGCCGCTGTCCGGCGCTGGGGCACGGTCTGCGTCTCCTGCTCCGGGCTTTTGCTTTTTCCCCAGCCGCTGTCCACATGCATGTGGCTGCGCACCTGATCCCAAGGCACCACAAAGCCCGCGCCATGGGCACAGAACACCGAATCTGCCGGGTTGTCAAGGTCGTGCTCCGGCTCGTAGCCCACAGCTTCAATGATCTCCGCCGCATTGTGGCAGGGCCGGTAGCCGTCCAGCGTCAGGGTCAGGTGTCCCCGGCCCCGGGTATAGCCCACCACCTCCATGGGGTAGCTGCGCATGGTGGCCACCGGTGCAAAACCGGTGAGCACAGCAGCCTCTTCCCCGCTTTCTGGCGGGTCAAAGCTGCCCTCCATGCGCTGGATATCGGTCATGGCACGGCCAAGGTTCTCCACCGGCACTTCCAGCCGAAAGGCATACCATGGCTCCAGCAGCTGGCTTTTGGCCAGCATCAGACCCTGCCGCACCGCGCGATAGGTGGCCTGCCGAAAATCTCCGCCCTCCGTGTGTTTAAGATGGGCGCGGCCCGCAATGAGGGTGATCTTCACGTCCGTCAGCGGCGCACCGGTCAGCACACCAAGGTGCTGCTTTTCTTCCAGATGGGTCAGCACAAGGCGCTGCCAGTTCTTGTCCAGCACTTCTTCCCGGCAGTCGGCGGCAAACTGCATCCCGCTGCCGCGGGGCAGGGGCTCCAGCTTGACATGCACCTCCGCATAGTGGCGCAGCGGCTCATAGTGGCCCACGCCCTCCATAGGCTCCGTGATGGTCTCCTTGTACAGAATGCCGCCGGGGCCGAACTCCACGTTCAGGCCAAAGCGCTCTGCCAACAAACTGCGCAGCACTTCCAGCTGCACCTCGCCCATGAGCTGCACATGGATTTCGCCCAAAGTCTCGTTCCATACCACATGGAGCTGCGGCTCCTCTTCTTCCAGCCGGTGCAGCTTGCCCAGTGCCGCGTGCACATCAGCCCCCTCCGGCAGCAGCACCTGATAGCTGAGCACCGGTTCCAGAACCGGCACATCGCTGTCGCGTTCCGCGCCAAGGCCCTCGCCCGGGCGCGCCTTGGTCAGGCCGGTGACGGCGCACACCTGCCCCGGGCCGATGGCTTCCGCCAGCGTATACTTTACGCCGGAGTACAGCCGCAGCTGGTTTGCCTTTTCCTCCCACGGCTCACCATCTGCTTCGCCGGAGAGCTGGGTCTTTACCTTCAGTTCGCCGCCAGTCACGCGCAGCCATGTCAGGCGCGTGCCCTGCTCATCCTGCGACACCTTAAACACCTTGGCGCCAAAGGCATCCAGCGCGGGAGCCGGACGGGTATAGCGGTCGATGCCGTCCATCAGAGCGTCCACGCTTTCCAGTGCATCGTTTTCGGTACGCCGCAGCGCCGAACCGAACCAGCACGGGAACACATGCCGGCGTGCAACGGCCGGGATGAGGTCCGCATCGGTCAACTGCCCGGCATCCAGCATCCGATCCATCAGGTTTTCGTCACACAGAGCCAGTGCTTCGTCCCGGTCGGCCTGCGGCACATCAAAGGCCACAAAGCCCTCGCCCAGACGGTGGTTCAGCTGGGCGAGCAGCTCTTCCCTGCTCTTGCCGGGCAGGTCCATCTTGTTCACGAACACAAAGGTGGGCACATGGTAGCGCCGCAGCAGCCGCCAGAGCGTCTCGGTGTGGCTCTGCACGCCGTCGGTGCCGCTTACCACCAGCACAGCATAGTCCAGCACCTGTAGGGTGCGCTCTGTCTCGGTGGAAAAATCCACATGTCCGGGGGTGTCCAGCAATGTGATATCCGTATTGCCCGCTGTTAACAGGGCCTGCTTGGAAAAGATGGTGATGCCGCGCGCTTTTTCAATCGTGTCGGTATCCAGAAAGGCATCCTTGTGATCCACGCGGCCCAGCTTGCGGATCGCGCCGGAGCGGTAGAGCATGGCTTCCGAAAGGGTGGTCTTGCCGGAGTCCACATGGGCAAGGATGCCCAGAACGATTTGTTTATGCGTTGTTTCCATCCGCTTCTCCTACAATCAAAAATTCATTTTTATTGTAGCACGGATGGGAAAAAAAGAAAAGTTTTTGATTTAGAATGGGGGTCGAAACCCAAAAGCGCAGTTTATCTTATCGGCTTTTCGCGTGAAAAAACAGCTCTGGAAAATCTGCGGATTTTCCAGAGCTGTAAATATAAGAATAACAATTCCGCTATTCATAGCCAAAGCGAACGCGTCGGCCATTTTAACGGTCAATTACTCCACAATGATGCTCTTGCCGGTCATTTCAGCAGGCACGGGCAGACCGATATACGGCAGCATGGTGGGAGCGATATCTGCCAGGCAGCCGCCCTCGCGCAGCTTCACATCGCCGCAGCCAACAGCCACAAAGGGCACCACGTTGGTGGTGTGTGCGGTGAAGGGGGTGCCGTCCGGGTTCATCATCTTCTCGGCGTTGCCGTGGTCGGCGGTGATGAAGGCGCAGCCGCCTGCGTTCAGCACAGCAGTGACCACCTGATCCACAGCGGTATCCACAGCCTCAACGGCCTTGACCGCAGCATCGAACACGCCGGTGTGGCCCACCATATCGCAGTTTGCGAAGTTCAGGATCACCACATCGTACTTGCCGCTCTCGATGCGCTTGACGCACTCGGCAGCAACCTCGGGGGCGCTCATCTCGGGCTTCAGGTCATAGGTGGCGACCTTCGGGCTGGGGATCACGCAGCGGTCCTCGCCCTCGTAGGGAGCCTCCACGCCGCCGTTGAAGAAGAAGGTGACGTGAGCGTACTTCTCGGTCTCGGCAATGCGCAGCTGAGTCTTGCCATTCTCGGACAGGTACTGGCCCAGAACGTTCTTCAGCTCCACAGGCGGATAGGCGACCTCGCAGTTGGGCATGGTGGCATCGTATTCGGCCATGCAGACATAGTTCACCTGCTTGCGGCCGCCGCGGCGCTCAAAGCCGGTGAACGCATCGTCGCAGAAGATGCGGGTCATCTGGCGGGCACGGTCGGGGCGGAAGTTCATGAAGATGACGGTGTCGCCATCCTGCACGCGGCCGCCCTCACAGGTGACGCAGGGCAGAACGAACTCATCGGTCTTGTCTGCTGCATAGGATGCCTCGATGGCCTCGGCAGCGTTGGCGGCATGATTACCCTCGCCGTAGACAAAGGCAGCATATGCCTTCTCTTCACGATCCCAGTTGTTATCGCGGTCCATGGCGTAGTAACGGCCGGAGACGCTGGCGATCTTGCCGATGCCCAGCTCGTCCAGCTTGGCCTGCAGATCGGCCAGGAAGCCCTTGCCGGAGTGCGGGTCGGTATCACGGCCATCGGTGATGCAGTGCAGGTAAATGTTCTTTGCACCCAGATGTTTTGCCATTTCCAGCACGCCGAACCAGTGGTCTGCGTGGCTGTGCACACCGCCGGTGCCCACCAGACCCATCAGATGGATGGCCTTGCCGGCATCGATGGCAGCCTTCATGTTCTTGACCAGAACCGGGTTCTGGAGCATCTCGCCGTCCTTGATGGACTTGGTAATGAGGGTGAGCTGCTGGTACACGATGCGGCCAGCGCCCATGTTGGTGTGGCCAACCTCAGAGTTGCCCATCTGGCCCTCGGGCAGACCGACGGCCATGCCGGAAGCGTTGATGGTGGTCATGGGATATTTTGCCATCAGAGCATCGAGGTGGGGTTTCTTTGCGGCGACTACGGCGTTGCCGAAGGTCTCCTCCGGCACCCAGCCGAAGCCATCCATGATGCACAGAAGAACAGGTTTCTTTGCCATAAAATTGAATCTCCTTTGAATTTAACAAATCAGCGCCCGGCACAGCGCTGGAAATGCGGCGCAGCCGGGCGCTGAAACAGCTGATTTAAACCGTCAATCAGCCCTTGGTGGCTGCGTTGACGATCACTGCAAAGTCGGGAGCCTTCAGGGATGCGCCGCCGATCAGGCCGCCGTCCACATCCTTTTTGCTCAGCAGCTCCTCGCAGTTCTTGGCGTTCATACTGCCGCCGTACTGGACAGTAGTAGCCTCGGCAACTGCCTCGCCGTACACCTCGCCGATCACCTTGCGGATCTGGCCGCAGACTTCCTCAGCCTGATCGGCGGTAGCGGTCTTGCCGGTGCCGATGGCCCAGATGGGCTCGTAAGCGATCACGACATTTGCCATCTGCTCAGCGGTCACATCACGCAGAGCGATCTTGGTCTGCATACGCACCAGCTCTTCGGTCACGCCCTCTTCGCGCTGCTGCAGGCTCTCGCCCACGCAGATGATGACCTTCAGACCGGCGTTCAGAGCAGCCAGAGCGCGCTTGTTCACGGTCTGGTCGGTCTCGGCGAAGTACTGGCGGCGCTCAGAGTGGCCCACAATGACGTACTCCACGCCCAGATCTACCAGCATGTCAGCGCTGATCTCGCCGGTAAAAGCGCCGGACTTCTCGAAGTGAACATTCTCAGCACCCACATGGATGTTGGTGCCCTTGGTCTTTTCCACAGCGGTGACCAGATCGGTATACGGGGTGCAGATGACCACCTCGCAGCCTGCGTCCTGCACGGCGGGGACCAGCTCATCCACCAGAACAGCAGCCTCGGAGGCAGTCTTGTTCATCTTCCAGTTGCCTGCAATGATAGCCTTACGCTTTGCCTTATCCATGATACTCTATCTCCTTTATTTACCTTCTATCGTGCAGAAAGCTCTGCACAAACAAAAAGATGCGGCGGCGCTAAAGCCGCCGCACCCATTATGATGCCGGGATCAGATTATGCGTTCTGAATAACTGCGATGCCGGGCAGCTCCTTGCCCTCCAGATACTCCAGAGAAGCGCCGCCGCCGGTGGAGATGTGGGTCATCTTGTCGCCCAGACCCATCTGCTGCACAGCTGCTGCGCTGTCGCCGCCGCCGATCACGGTGGTAGCATCGCTCTCAGCCATAGCCTTGGCAACTGCCAGAGTGCCAGCTGCCAGAGTGGGGTTCTCGAACACGCCCATGGGGCCGTTCCACACAACGGTCTTGGATGCCTTGACAGCATCGGCAAACAGCTTCATGGTCTCGGGGCCGATGTCGCAGCCTTCCATGTCAGCCGGGATCGCGGTGACGGGAACAACAGTGGTCTCAACAGGAGCGTCGATGGGATCGGGGAAGTCCTTGATGCAGACAGCATCAACGGGCAGCAGCAGCTTCACGCCCTTCTCCTGAGCCTTGGCCATCATCTCCTTGCAGTAATCCAGCTTGGAATCGTCGCACAGGCTCTTGCCGACCTCGTAGCCCTGAGCCTTGACGAAGGTGTAAGCCATGCCGCCGCCGATGATCAGGGTATCGACCTTCTCCAGCAGGTTGGAGATAACATTCAGCTTGTCTGCGACCTTTGCGCCGCCCAGAATAGCAGTGAAGGGACGAACGGGATCGTTCACAGCGTTGCCCAGATACTTAATCTCCTTCTCCATCAGGTAGCCGACAGCGGTGTCCTTGATGAAGTCGGTGACACCTGCAGTGGAGCAGTGTGCACGGTGGCAGCTGCCGAATGCATCGTCAACATATGCATCAGCCAGAGAAGCCAGCTCTTCGCTGAACTCAGGCATGTTCTTGGTCTCTTCCTTGCGGAAACGGGTGTTCTGCAGCAGAACGACATCTCCGTTGTTCATGGCAGCAACAGCAGCCTTTGCGTTCTCGCCCACAACGTTGTCGTCGTCAGCAAACACAACGGTCTTGCCCAGCTTTGCGCTCAGAGCCACAGCAACGGGTGCCAGGCTGAACTTTGCCTCGGGGCCGTTCTTGGGCTTGCCCAGATGGCTGCACAGGATGACCTTTGCGCCATCGTTGACCAGCTTCTGGATGGTGGGCAGAGCTGCGTTGATGCGGTTCTCGTTGGTGATCACACCGTCCTTCATCGGGACGTTGAAATCGCAACGGACAAGAACCTTCTTGCCGCAGTAGTTCTGATCGTCGATCGTCTTCTTACCTAAACCCATGGTAATAAACTCCTCTCAAGTTTTAATTTCTGAACTAGAGTTTCGCTCGCATTCGGGGGATCTTGCCCCGTTACTCTACTATTATAAACAAAAACCGTGCACATTGCAAGGCTGCAAGATAGATAATAGTTTAACAAACATTTGCCGCTGATGCACGGAAATGTGTGTATTTTGACCGAAAGCCGCAGCCTTACCGTGTTTTCCGGCAGAACATTCCGCAAATGCGGTCATACATTCCCCATATGAACTTCTAGTTCCGCTGATCCCGCTCAAAAATTGCTTCCACACCAGCATAGCCGCTCGCCTTATACTTCCTGAAAATTTTATTTCTCAGTCTGGTATGCTTCGTTGGCCGGTTCAGCTGCGTATTCACCTGAGCAATGTTAGAAAATTCGACCGGATAGCTTTCTATCTTCGCACCGTATTTCTCGACAAGGTGTTGTCCGCATTCCGTGTTTATCAGCAGGCAGGAAACGCCTTCTTTGCTATTGATCGTTCCTCCCTGTTCCACCAGAAGCTGCGGATCATATTTCTGAACGCCCCAATAATCTCCAACGGTAATGTCGCCCACACGCTGTCTTTGTGCGTAAGGGCATCAACAGCGACATCAAACACAGTTCCGCGCACAGCGCGTACCAGCTTGCACTGCGGATACTGTTTCTGGAAATCAGCTTTCGCTGTGGTGGGTTAAGTATAGAGCGCAACCAGAAGCCATTAACCCCTGAAAACACGCTGGCCGTAACGCACCATGACAAGCAGAAGCAAGTTGAGGTGAAAAGGTCAAGCCGCGCAAACCCGCATGAAATCAGGATTTTTTCTGGTTCCCCATATGCGGTTGTCAAGTAAGGAACAAAAATTTTTGCAAAAAAATAAGCCTTTCCGAGCCGAAACCGATACGGTTTCAAACTCAGAAAGACTTCTCTTGTTATTTTTTGATTTGAGCTTTTCTCTCCTTCTTGACGTGCGATAGCATTTGTGCTATCATATAAATAGAAAATCACATTGCCACTTTGGAGACAATATTCTAATGTATGAGATTGAATTTTACGAAACAGAAGATGGAAAGTGTCCTATCTGGGATTTTCTTGAAGCTTTACGCCTCAAGGCTCCTACCAATAAAGATGCACGGATACAGCACAAACAGGCAAGCCTCTACATTGAACTACTTCAGCAAAATGGAACCCACATGAATGCAGAGATTACGAAGCATCTTGACGATGACATTTGGGAGCTTCGCCCTGGAAACAATCGTGTATTCTACTTTTTCTATCAAAATAATACTTATGTACTACTTCATCAGTTTCGAAAGAAATCTCAAAAAACGCCTAAGCGCGAAATTGAGAAAGCAAAAGCAGAGCGCAACGACTATCTTCGCAGAAAGGAGACTGCTAAATTATGAAAACATGGAATGATTACAAAGAATACGTTCGTACTGTAGACCCTGAAACAGCAAAGGACATCAAAGAAACAGAGGAAGTGGCTGCAATTGTCACTGCCATGGTTGAGCAGCGGAATGCTCTTGGTCTAAGCCAACGCGAACTTGCTGCCATGTGCGGTCTGCCGCAATCCTCTGTTGCAAGAATCGAGTCCTGCAAAACAACGCCTAATCTCGGAACCCTCTTGAATATTTTCCAGCACCTCGGATTAACGCTTACTGTTTCTCCCGTCAATCCCACTGTGTAATTTCTTATCACGGAGTCTGCTTCATTCAGTAGGCTCCTTTTTCTTTGTCTGTACTAACATTCACTTTCATCTTTTCGAGTGAAATTATAACAGCATTTTTCTCCACGTCATATCATCCCTTAAATTGGCATTTTTCCTTGCCACCAATCATTTGCTTTCAATAGTTTTCAGTTCTTCAAGGTAATAGTCGCCATGATAGAATTTAGAAACATCCATATCAAGAGCTTCAATTACTCGACACGCCAAGCCAAAAGAACAGGTCAAAATACTTCTTTCCCCAGATTCCAGCCTTTGATATTGACGTAAGGTTATTTTTGCGCGATCAGCAACCTCTTGTTGCGTCAGCCTTAACACTTGTCGTTTTTCCGATAAGACAGCTGCTGCTGTTGGAATTATCGTTTGAAAGCCATCTAAAATTCCGGCACTCATAATATTGGCTCCCTTCGTCACGTCCATTTGGACGTATTATACGACCAAATGGACGTGATGTCAAGTTGTACATCTTTTAGGCGAGAAAGTACTTTATTCACCATTTTTGAGCGAAATGATAACTGCATTTTTCTCAGCATCATACCGCCCCTTAAATTGATGGTCTTTTCCTGCTGCCAGACCATTTGCCTCCAGCAACGCCTGAATGAACTGTATTCCGTTAATCATCATTCGGCACTGCCCATCGGTCAACAGCCTGTCTGGAACCTTAAAGGACATGGGATGTTCAGCGGTGCACGGAGTAATCACAATAGATTTCCGATCTTTTCTCTGCAAAACACAAATATAGGTCGGACTCCCAAGAACACGAATAACATCCTTTCCCACATTCATTCTTCGGCTTTCTGCCGGAATTGTCACCAGCAGATTCATAATTCGTCCAGAACTCATGTCAGCATTCCTTTCTCAACAACCTCACTGCCCGGTCGTTGTACATTTTCAGGCTGTTCCGGCAAATCTGGTAATGGTGTATTTTCTGAGTCTTCACCTTGCGGTATCGGTACTGAAGTAGTGCCTGCTTCCCGTTCAGTCTCATCCAATACTGCAGAGCCCTGATACCCAATAAAATCTTCAAACAGATTCATCTGATGGCCTGCAATGTAATCAGTATAAGATTTCCCGATCCGATCCTTATAGACATCCGGGAAGAATTTTATCTGTTTTTTCTTCATTTCGCCAGTAAGCGGGTCCGTATATTCCTGTGGCTTCGGTGTGAACATGATTGCTTCTTCCAAATCGAACAACATACAAAGGCCCTGATCAGAATTAGCCACCCGTCCAAGCACTTTATAGCGGCATTCACGGTTCCAACTCATGATTTTGAAGATATTTTCCACAAATTCCAAAGAGGTAATATCCTTATTCACCCAGTTTTCGTCCTTCTGTCTTGCCCATTCAACAGACGCGCTGTCTTCTTCCGGACACATAATCAATGCAAGCCGTTTCTTGTTTGGATGCAAAATCGGAAGAACATACTTGATTCCTTCAAAAAGCCGGATGCAGGCCATATTAAATTTCATAACGCCATACTTTATGCTCACTGCTGGCTTATTCAGCATGGAAAATTGTGTACGCGGCGGCAGCTCATACCCATCAAATTTTTCGTACTCCAGTTCTCTTTTATGTTCTTTTCGTATCTGCGTTAACTCACGAATCAAGGAGATTTCCCGAACGCTCAGTTCCTGATCCCTACCTTTTTCTTCCATTTCACAAATCCTCCTACATCGACATTAAAAGGTCATCCAGTTCACGTTGAACTTCATTTCTGCTTGGAATTGCACCAATCATGGGGTTTTCTACGACTTGGCCGGATTCCATCACATCACGGGCCGTAATGCTCTGAACCCACTTACGCCGATATAGCCTGCATTCCAGGTTCATCGAGTATCCCTCAGCCTGTTCATAATGATTTTTCCCAATCAAAATCCGGGACTCATCCAACTCAAAGAGCAGGAATTTTGCGTTTTCCCGTTCCTGGCAGATACCACGGCACTGGTAACGACAACTCCACTTCCAGTTCATTGCTTCAAATATCACCCCTGAAAATGCCCTGGATGAAAAGCTGCTGCAAATCTTATCCTTATTTCCCCAATGTATCGCTGTTGAAGCGTCAGGATTACTTTTTCGCAGGATCACGACTTGCAGAATCGGATGATAGAGCAGTTCCACATGCTCGCAGTCGTCCAAGCGGGTATGGCACGCTTTGCTGAAACAGATTCCATTTTTTGAGATTGTTATGACCGGGCTGCTCTGGTTGATAAAGCAAGTGCCTGAAACCGTCAGGTATTCAGATTGAAGTGCCTTTCCCAGCGTTGCCCCAGCCCTCATCTCTGCTATATCGTTCAGTTTCATCACCTCTTCCGGCAGATAAGCATTCAGGCAAAGGCTGCGGATGCTTTCGGCATTGATGCCGTTCCAGTTCGGATGGATACCCACAAAGCCTTTCAATGCTCCCTGCCGGATTACCACAATATCCTGCACCCCGCACTTCTTTTTGCTGGATGCCACAAGATGTGCAGCCCGTGCAATTTCCGGTGAAACAATCGCTTCGTGATGTTCTGGAACGTAGGCAGAGCAGCGATTTCCGTTATTCTTTGTGACCTTGCCCAGCTTGTAGTCCACCACGATACTCTTCCTAGCTTCCAGATCACCCCAGCGGCGTTCATTTTTCATGATGTTTGCCACCATCATGCCATTCCACTCCTGCCTGCCACGCAGGGTGCTGCGCTTCTTCTGCGTCAGGATCATTGCAATCTGTTCGTAATCATAGCCCTGAATAAACGCCAGAAAGATAAAACGTACCGTCTTTGCTTCTTCCGGCTCAATCACAAGCTGTCCATCCTTCGTATGCCGATACCCCATCAGGTCAGCCACTGGGTACTGGCCTGTCATAATACGCTGGTCATACGAAAGGATCATCCGGCGGCTCTTGTTGCCCGATTCCCAATCCGCCAGAAGTGCCTGTATATCGAGGTTGTACTGGCTATTCGGGTTAAGCGTGTAGATATTTTCGGTTTCAAAGTACACACCGATGGGATGTGCCGGGTGCATGGTTTTCAATGCTGCGATCTGCGTCATACAATCCGAAAAATTCCGGGCAAACCGCGAAATGCTGGCACAGATAATCAAATCCATCTTCTGGTCTTTGGCATCTCGCATCATTCGCTTAAACGCATCACGTTTCCGCAGTGAAGTACCCGATTTTCCTTCATCGCTGTAAATATCCTGCAAATTCCAGTTTTCCGTTTCTGCAATCTTTTTGGTGTAATATAGAGTCTGGTTTTCAATGGAAGAAATCTGTTCTTCGCTGGAAGTGCTGACACGGGCATAAACGGCTACACGCTTCAGGTCGCTGTCGTAAATCGACGGTGTCGGTTTCGCTGGACGAAAGTAGTCTTTTGCCGTTTTCTGGCCCTGTTCTGCCTGCTTATGGATTCTGTCGCGAATCTCTGCTTTTCGCCTTTCAGATTCCAGATGTCGGCTTTGCCAATCCGCCCCACTCGGCAGCACTTCAACGTTTTCTGCTAGGATGTATTCTGCGTTCATTTTTCTTCAGCCTTTGTCATTTCATCTTCCAGTCGGATTCTCCACTCAAGATAATCTTTCCTTCGGATCGATGTATATTTTTCAGCCAATTCTTTCAGGCTCTGTCGTTGGTTATCAACATCAAGAATGGTGTCGATTCTCTGGTCGTCGTCATCCGTAACAACGTCCACTCGAATCTGCATGTCAAACAGATATTGCAGCAAAAAACAGAAATCACAGGTGTTTGCTGCAAGGTAGGCTCTTGTCTGCGAGAAAATCAGATTGACTTTTCCTTTTTTGCAGTCCTGAAGCAGATGTACCATTTCTGGGCGCTTGTAAATTTCCTTATTTCCTGTGATGTCAATATAGACACCAACCAGCCTTTTATCTGCATCATCCCTGAATTTTTCAGCATAATAGGAACTATGATAGGCCACCGCTGCATCCTTAGAGCGTTCCCACAGTTTTGCAAGTTTCACATAGCCGCCGACCTTATACTTACGATTCATTCATAGTACCTTCTTCCGACTGAACACTCCAATACCATCTCCGCTTTTTCTGGTAGCAGTGGATTCCCATTTCCGTTTTTACCATCCGTGCTACTCGTTTGCTGACACCCTCATTGTCCAGTCGGCAATACATTTCATTCGCGCTCATATCACCTTTTTCAAGGAAACGCTTGATCCAGTAGACAGCTTTCTGCTGTTCAGACTCAAATTTGGGTTCTGTGTCTTGCAGTTGTTTTTCATTGTATTGTGGTTTACATTCCAGCCACTGAAAGCCGCTTTCGGCAGAAATAGAGAAACGAATATCTTTTGCCGTAGGTGCAAGGCTGTTTTTGATTTGATGTACGATTCTTATGTCAGGGTTTTCTGTGTCCCGTTCCACCTGCAGAACACTTCGCGCCGCTGCCACAACGTCAATACTGCCGAGGCTGCGGTACAGCCCTTTGGAACCTTCTTTTTTATTAAGGTGTCCAATCAGAACGATGGCGCAATCATAGCCAGCAGCCCACATTCCAAGGCGGCGCATCAGCTTTCGCGCCCTGCCTGCGATCTGCAAATCGGAATCACTGCCAAGATAAGCCTGAATCGGGTCGATTACGACCAATCGCGGCCGGAATTCAATGATTGCCTGACGGATGCGCTCATCATCCAATGTAAGGCCGTTATAGACTTCTTCATTGATGAAAGCGATCTTCCTGCAGTCTGCTCCGCAACGCTCCAGACGAGGCTTTATCGTATCTGAAACACCATCCTCGGAGCATTGATAAATCACTTTTTGCGGCGCACCAATTTTGCACCCGTCAGGGGTCTTACCACCCGTTGAAAGTTCTGCAATCAGATTCATCATCATGGTGGATTTTCCATCTCCGGGATCACCCTGCAGCAGTGTGATTTTTCCGATTGCAATAAAGGGGTACCACAGCCACCGTACATCCGTTGACTGAACTTCGCTGTACAGCGTCAGTAACTGCTCCACTTTGTTCTCACCTGCCCCATTTTTGCAATTTCATTTTCTGCTTCCATTATACGCCTATCAGATTACTTTTTCTGTGAACCAGCAGTTCACTTGTTCCTCAAAATGTGAACTGCTGGTTCACATTTTTGTCTCAGAAGCCACCTATGCTAGAGAGGAAGATTAAGAATTCTGACCTCTATATGGATTGCCTTTTTGCTTCTTCTTGATTCATTTTTCCATAAGTCGAAGTATTCTTATGCGAGCCATACATCCAGCCTTTTCTTTATACAGTTCTTCAGACCGAAAATGGGTAGTCTGTGCCCCACTATGCAGCGCCAGTAGGCTTTTTTCTGCGTCTGCATCCGTTTTATCATGCAGTTCGATTCTATGCTCTTATTATACACTTATCAGATGATTTTTTCTGTAAACCGCCAGTTTACACGTGCCCAAAAATGTAAACCAACAGTTTACATTTTGCCCTCAGAATACACACCTGCTGGGGGTGTGCCCACCGAATTCTGAGCTATACATTCGGTTTTTTTCTCTATTGTTATAGTGCTGCAAATCTAAAATAATAGTACTGGCTTATGTGGGGCATTTGAAAGGAATGTTTTGTATGTCCATTAATTGTATTGCTTTGGGGAAACGAATTAGTTTCTATCGTTTGAAGTTCAATATGACTCAGGAAAAGCTCGCTGATTTAACCGACTGTAGTCGTGAATATATTGCTTATCTTGAAAGCGGTGCTAAGACTCCCAGTTTGCCAATCCTGATTAATCTTGCCAACGTTCTACACATTTCTGTCGATGAGTTACTGGTTGACAGTCTTGATTATTCGATTTCCTCTTCTGATTCCGATTTGCATCGCCTCTTGTTGGACTGTAGCGAAGTCGAACAGACTGTCATTATCCGCATGGCAAAAGAATTAAAGGCCACTCTTGTCAGTCTTGGAATTTAACATTTTTTCGCAGTAAAAGCACAAAATAAAACGGCCCGCATAAGCTGCAGACGCACCCTCGAATCCTCCTGGGTGCTGTCTGTGGTTTATGCGAGCCTCCGCTTTTTTGATTACCGGAACTCTGTATTTACCTTAAATCAGGAAATCGCTGCGCTCACTTTTCCGTATAGCTGTTCAATGTATCCGCAAATGTAAAACGAATTTTCACACGCTCATTGTTGAAAACCTCGATGCGGTCAATAAAGGTTTCTACCACATTCTGTGACAGATGCATCACATCGCCTGCTTCTTCCACAGTACTTATGACAGTCTGCAAATTATCAGCATCTTTCCTTACTGGCAGGAAAATTTGGTCTTTCTCGGTACGCAGCCTTTGAATCTGCTCCATCCGTTCATCTTCCTGTGCTCTATAGGCATCTCTCTGCCTGATGAATTCTTCCTTGCTCATGTTTCCATCGGCATACTGCTCATATAGCGCAACACGCTGTTTTACGATTTCTGCCTTTTCTGCACTCAGTTTTTCTTCCTGCCGTTCCAGTGCGGAGAAGCAGATCAACGCTTTGCGTTCCCGTTCGTGCAGGATTTCCAGTATATGCTCTGCCTGTTTTATCTGTGCTGTCAGCGCATTTCGGACAATTTCTTCCAGCAATTTCTCAGAGATTGGGATTCGCTTGCAGGGACTGCCCATCGCTGTAGCCGAAAATCTGCAATTAAACGAGGGGCCAAGTTTCTTGAGAACACGGTATTTCATCAATTTCTGGCAGTAACCACAGTAGACCTTGCCTTTCAGCGGATACTGGTGTTTTGTGTAGTTCCCGGCTTGGTGGTTCCCGTGCTGCAGCATAATAACCTTTTGTGCCTGTTCAAATTCTTCCGGGGTCACAATGGCAGCATGGCTGTCCTCAATTCGTACCTGCTGTTCCAGCGGAGCGCGCAGGACCCGATGCTTACAGGGGACAAGCATAATAAATTTTGCACCCACATAGGTTCCCTTGTACTTTTCGTTCTTCAAGACATGGTAAACCGTTCCGCTTGTCCAATGACTGCGCTGCAAATCCCATGCTTTCTGCTTGCTGTACACATGATTTTTCGCCACATGATACGCTGCCGGGGTCGGAATCTGCTTTTCATTCAGGATTTTTGCGATGGCTCCTGTTTTGTTGCCCTGCAATGCCAGTTCAAAGATCAACCGCACATACTTGCTGGCTACCGGGTCAAGGATCAGCTTATGGCAGTCATTTGGGTCCGGCAGGAATCCAAACGGGCGGTATCCTCCGAGATACATTCCTTTTTTCTGCATCACATGGTCTGCTGCTGCGATTTTGGCAGAAAGGTCCCGGCTGTAGGATGCGTTGATGATGTTCTTGATGGCCACTTCCAGCCCTCGCACATCGTTCCCGGCCTGCATCCCACTGTCATACCCATCGTTGACAGAGATGAATCGAACACCCAGCAGCGGGAAGATGCGCTCCATATAATCGCCCGCTTCGATATAGTCACGGGCAAACCGGGAGAAGTCCTTTACGATAATCGTTTTCAGCTTTCCGTCCTGCGCATCTTGAATCAGCCGCTGAAACGCAGGACGGCTCGTAGAGGTGCCGGAATAGCCATCATCCACGTACTCCTGACGCAGCTCTGCAGCCAGTTCCGGGCGGGCCATGATGTACCCCTCTACCAGTCCGCGCTGGCCCTGAATGCTGTTGCTTTCAGCCTTATCAGCCCCCACATCCTCGTCCGCAAGAGAAAGTCGATAATAGGTTCCAATCATGCGCACTTCACCGTCCTTCGAGCGTATAAATCAATTCTGCCTTTACGATTTCTGCCGCACGATTTTCAAGATTCTTCATGCGGCGTACCCATTCCAGCTGATTTTCTTCTTTCAATTTTTCCGAAATGCCCTCTTGCTGGCTCATCTGCTCAATCAAAACCTCATGTCGTTCCGCTGCTTGCTCTTCCACATTTGCTAAAACAGTATCCAGTTTTCCGCTCAGCAGCAAGCTCTGATAATAGGCTGGTTTTCGCAGTTTCAGGTACGCCTTGTGCAGCATCCCCCAGCGGCCAATCGGACGGGTCCGTGGCAGTTTCAAGGCCGGCAGATAATAATCACCCACCAAAACATATTCCATTTCTGTCCGGGCATCGTAGATTTTCTCTTTCATTGTCTGTTCTCCTTTTTCATTAAAGTAAAAATTCTGTGTAAGTGATTTTCCTGCGGTCCACTTCAATTTTCTTTACATACTGCAGCAGCAGGTTGTCTACCGTCAAAAGAACCTCTGTGTTGCCTGCAATTTGCTTTTTCTGCTGCAATTCTTTTTGGATCAACGCAAGTTCTTTCTCTTTTTCAGATTTTGTCTGTTTCGGTGTTGTGATTTCATTTTCCAAACCCTGCTTCAGTTCCAGAAATTTTTCTTTTGAAAGTTTTCCGAGAACATACTGCTCATAGCCGCTGCGCTTCTGCGATTCCAGTCGAACGATGTTGCCCGACAGCTGTTCAATTTCACGGTTCAATGCTGCTATCTTTGTTTCAAGGTTGCTTTTCCCCGAATTCTTTTGTATCATCTTTTTCAAGTACTTATGTTCTTCTAACCGCTGGTGCAGTTCCTTATGGATGCCGTTCCAGAGGTCTTTCTCTGAAATGGAAACATGGCAGACTTTGCAGTAAAAATACAGCGAGCCATCACTTTGCCAATGACAAACCAGCTTTTCTCCGCACTTTTTGCAAAAGATTCTGCCTTTGAAGATGTTCGGATTGTTCTTTCTGCGCTGTCTGCACCACTTTTTCCGCTCTTCCTTGACCGCTTGCTCGGCTTCCCGCAATGCGGAAACTTCATCAAACAATTCCCAACTGATAATCGCCGGATGACTGTCCGGCACCATGCGCCAGTCTTCCCGTGAATTCTGCCCGATTTTCCGATACGTTTCATCGTAGGCAATGCGGTTATACACCATGGTTCCCGTATAAACTGGATTTTCCAGCACCTTTGTCACGAAAGCTGGCTGCCATGCAGGGTCCTTTACCCGTGAGGTATTTCTCATATAACCCAACTGACATCGGCGCGCAAAAGGTGTCGGGATTCCCTGCGTGGACAGCTTCTTTGCAATCTCACGCTCTTTCATGCCGGATTTCTTCCAGAGGAAAATCTGCATCACCACATCGCTGACTTCCTCATCCAGAATCAAATGATTCTGTTGATTTCTCTTGTAACCGAACGGAACCGGGGTATAGATTTCTCCCCTCGCTTCCTTGGAGCGAAAGCACGACTGGATTTTCTGGGACAGATCTTTCGAGTACATTTCATTGATCATACTCTTGATCGGCACCAGCATCCCATCCCGGCTCTGGCTGTTCAGGCTGTCATAATTATCATTGATGGCAATAAATCTCACGCCGAACAGCGGAAACACCTGTTCCAGATACTGACCTGTTTCCACGAAATTACGGCCCAGTCGGGAGAAATCCTTTACCACAATGCAGTCGATTTTCCGCTCCTGCAGTGCTTTCAGCAGCCGTTCAAATTCTGGGCGGTCAAAATTTGTTCCCGTACAGCGTTTGTCTGCAAACACATCCAGCAGCATTAGGTCATCCCGGTGATTGATATACTCCTTGATGTAGGATATCTGCACTTCCAGTGATTCCGTATCCCGAAGTACATCATCAAAATCGGATAGCCGTGCGTAAATTGCCGTGTTCCAGATACGATGCTGCGAATTCTCGGCCTCCCGCTGCGCCGCACTTACTTTCTTGCTTACTCTTGCCATAGGTCAGCCTCTCCTTTCATGCAGATGCTTCATGCTGCCCCATCTGCTTTTGATGCAGTTCTTCCAGCAGATCCGCGATTTCATCGTGGAATCGGAATGTAATTTCCACCCGGTTGCTCTCATACACTTCAATTTTCTCAATCAGTTCAACGACCATCGGACGGGTGATTTCTTCCAGTTTCCGATATTTGCGGTACACGTCCAAAAACGGATAAGCGTTTGGAGCAGTCTGTAGATTTTGCTGTTCTGCTTCCAGTTCCATAATTTTGCGGTCATACTCTTCGATTCGCTTGCTGTACAGTTCGTTGTAGTTCAGGAAATCTTCCCGTGTGAGGATTTCGTCTGCATAATCTCCGTACAGCTTTTCCTTAATGCCCTGTGTATGGGCCTTTTCTGCAGTCAGCTGCCGAATCTGCCGTTCGATGCGCCGCACACGGTATGGCTCCTGCTGAGCCTGCCGGATGCTTTCTACAAACTCAGCTTCCTCCATCACGATCTGGATCTGCATCTGAAGCGCATTCCGCACGATGTTATAGAGCTTTTCATCCCGCAGGTTATGGCTCGTGCAGCTGCCCTTGTTCTGCTTGCTGCCGGAGCACTGATAATAGATGTACCGCTTTCCCTTATAGCTGGCCGACCTGCGCACCAGCCGGCTGCCGCAGTCCCCACAGTAAAGAAATCCTGCAAACAGGGCCACCGTTTCGGCATCGTTCTGCCTGCGGGTTTCGGTTTCCAAGATCCGCTGCACCAGTTCAAACTGCTCTGCCGGAATGATTGCCTCATGGGTGTTGTCCACGATCGTCCAGTCCCGCATCGGCACGTTCATTTTCTTTTTGGAGCGATAGTCCAGTCTCCTTGTCTTTCCCTGCACCAGTTTTCCGATATAGACCTCGTTGTGCAGAATGCGGTCAATCGCCTTGGCAGACCACGGCGGCTCATCGCTCTTGCGGAAATGCAGGCTCAGTTTTGCACCGCTCTGCAGCTTTCGCGCAGCCGGGGACGGCACTTTTTTCGCATTCAATCGGTCTGCGATGCTCTGATTATTCATGCCACTGATCTTCCAGCGGAAAATATCTTGCACTGTTTCCGCTGCCAGTTCATCCACAATCAGCTTGGTATGATTGCTGGGGTCCTTCTGGTATCCATAGGTTGCAAAACTTCCCACAAAATCGCCGCGTTTCCGCTTGACCGCAAGCTGGCTCTTGATTTTGACGGAAATGTCCCGGCAGTACGCATCGTTGAGCAGGTTCCGCATCGGGACCATGATGGAATCGCTGGTTTTCCACGCGGATTGACTATCATAGTTGTCCGTCACTGCAATCAGCCGAACCCGCATGACCGGGAAAATGCGTTCCAGATAGCGTCCCACTTCAATGTAATTTCGACCAAAACGGGATAAGTCTTTCACTAGAATGCAGTTGATCGTTCTTTGTTCCAGTTCCTGGAACAGATTTTGGAACGCAGGCCGTTCAAAGTTCGAGCCAGAGTAGCCATCATCCACAAACTCATCCACAATGCACAGTTCCGGGTGGTCTATGGCATAGGCTTCCAGTAGTGTGCGCTGGTTTGCAATACTGTCGCTCTCTGTCTTATCGCCATCCTCACGAGACAAGCGCAAGTACAAGGCTGTACGGTATCGGGTTGTATTTTGCTGTGTTCTCTTCTGCAAATTCATATCAGGGTATAACAAAAGCCTTCCACCTCCTTAACGAATCGGCAATACTGTTCGTCAGAGAAGCGAAAGGCTCCACATTTTTCTATGTAGAACAAGCCTGCCGAGCAAACTTTACTCAGCTGGCACATTCCTATTTTCTTACCCACAAACAGCTTACCAGAATCATCGTCCTTCGTCCAGTGCTTTATCGCATTAAAGTATGAAATTTTTCTGTGCGATTTTTCAGCAGCTTGCCGAAACTTTCTCTACCGTTTCAGCCGGCAGACTGAAAACATCTGCCAATGCGCTCAGACAGTGTGCTGCTCCCTCTCGGTGCAAAATTCAGCTTCACAACGATTCCGTTGTCCAGATAGCAATACGGATTTCGGACCTTATCCAGCAGATTTTTCAGCCTTTCCTCCTGTTGCAGTCCGTGTTCTACTGCATCCTGCGGCAGTTCCTGCAGTTCAGATTGTTCAATCGTGCGGATGTCCCGGTTCTTCATCTGGTGGATCTGCTCCAACCAACTCATTGTGCTGTTTTCTTTCAATCGCGTTCCTCCATTTCAGACTAAAAGTGTTTTCAGAAAATCCAATTTCCCCTGTCCTATGTTCTTTCTCATGCTGGGGCCTGTGCAGGCAATCGGCGTACACAGTTCCAGCAGACGGTCATAGATACGGGCGTGAGCGGTATCCTGCGGATTCTTTAACTCCGTCAGGGTCAGATTCGTAGTAACGATCAGTGGTTTCCTGCTGCGGTAGCGGCTGTCGATAATGTTGTAAATCTGCTCCAGCGCATATTCTGTGCCGCGCTCCATGCCAAAATCATCAATGACAAGCAGCGGATAGCTACACAGCCTGTCCACAACTTCATTTCGCCCTGCAAAAGCATTGTTCAGTTCATTCATGATCCGGGCAAAATTCGTCATGCAGACTGCTATTTCCTGCTCCATCAGGGCATTGGCAATACAGCCTGCCATATAGCTTTTCCCTGTTCCTACGCCGCCCCAGAGCAGCAGCCCCACATTCTTCTCCCGCATTTCCGGCCAATGGTTCACATACCGCTGTGCCAGCTGCATCTGTGGGTTCTGCCCATGATCGTTTTCAAACGTCCAATTCTGCATCGCCCAGTCGGTAAAGCCCTGCAGCTTCAGCCGCCGCACGTTCTCGTGATGCAGCCTTGCTTTTTCTTCGGCTTCTTGCTTTTCTCTCACCGCCTGCCTGCACAGGCATTCGGCCGGATGGCGGTCACGACCAAACAGCTTTCTTCCGTTCGGGAAGAACGCTTCCTTAGGGGTATTGCAGCTGCCGCAGTACAGCAGCCCATCTTCTGCAACATAGTCCTGCGGTTCTGCCGAGATCGTCATAAGCCTATCCATCGCTGTTTGGATTGTTTCCGTCATAAACTTTCCTCCTCGTTGTAGGTATAGTCTGGGATGCCTGCTCCCGGTTTCTGTTGTCTTTTCTTTCGTGCCGACCAGCTGTGCAGGGTCGCCGCATGATCTGCGTACTTCCTGCCTGTAGACTGCATATAGGCTGAAAGGTCTTCAATCAGAACGTCCAACTCTGCAATTTCGATTTTCAGTTCCGAATAATTTTCCAGAAAAACATTCTGATACCGCCCATAGGCTTCTTTGGTTCTATTTATTTTGTTCCATCTCAGGTTGTTCTTATTTATTTGGTTAGCTGTGCAGTTTTGCGCAATCGTATTGCTCACTTTTGCACAATCAGGCTGCTCATTTTTGACCATCTCGATTGAGCATTTCTGCGCAGTCCGGGGAACGCCGAGAAATATCTGATTGGGTTTGGAAAAGCCATTGGACCGCCGTTCGATCAGTCGTGCAGCTTCCAGTTCCCGCAGAGCGCGGGTGACACTGGAAATACTGCTCTGCAGATCTTTCGCCAGCCCTGCTAACGGATAGAGCACGTATGCCCGGCCCTGCACATCCACCCAGCCATTCTTCTGCGAAAGGGTCATGCGGTCCAGCAGCAGAACATATGTCAATCGTGCCGTATGGGAAAGGCTCATCTGCAGCAGAAATTTCGGATAAGGAAAATACGCGGGCAATGGGGTTTGTGCTTTGATGTACTCTTTACTCAAACTTCCTCCTAGTCGTTTTCAAAAGTCCCTGCCGAATGGGAAAGCCCTGCACAGGCTTACGCATCCGGCAGGGTTCCGGGGTGCGGGGTGGAAGACCCTGCTGATTTACAAGCTCATATCGTAGCTGCGCTTCTTGCGTTTCGGTTGACGCTCTCGCTGTTCCTGTCGAGCCTGCTCCTGCCTTGCCTTTTCGCGGACTTTGGCCTCCCACTCGCGTTTCCATGCAAGGTCGGATTTCATCTCATTGGTTTTTCGGAAGATGCTGTACACATTATCCGATGCAATTTCCAGACGCCGAGATTCTTCTTTCAAGGGAGCATATGCCTTTTTCCTCTCCGCAATTTCTTTGGTCAGTTCTTCCTTCCGTTTTTTCAAGGATTTCAGCGATGGCAGCTTTCCATCGTTTTCTTCCCGGAAATATTTCACGGATTCTGCATAGGCATCCAGTTCCCTGGAATGCTCTGCACGGAATTTTTTCTTAAAAATTGCTTTCCCAAATTGCTGCTGGACCTCTTTTGTAGAAAGGTACTGCCCCGCATAATGAATCTGTTCATTGGTTTTGTACAGTTCATCCTCTGCCTGTGACAGCCGCTCATACGCTGCCTGCGCATTAGCCTGTGCTGTCTTACACAGATCGTTCAGTTCCGTCAGGTCGTTGATGTTGTTTTCCTGCACCCATACCAGCGTTTCAGCCATTTTCTGCAAATTGCTGATTTTGACCTTTAGTGCATAGGCCAGATTTTCCTGTGCCTTAACATTCTCCTGCAGGTTCACAACGAGCCGCAGCCTGGTTCTGGTCGTAAAGATCAGTATGGGGTCTTCCTTGTACCGCAGATTCTTCTCGGCGTTCTGAACAAAGAATCCTTCCAGACATTCTCTTTTGCAGCTTTCTCCCAGAGAACGCTCCGATATGAACTTGTTCCGTTCCGGCGGCAGATAGCTATAACGCCCACGTTGTGTTTTGACGAAAACGTCATATTCATCCTGCAGGATGTCTTGAAAATCTTCATACGAGATTGCTTTCTCACGGGCGGCGGCAACGGCATCCCGGATAAGTTGTTTCTGCGTTTGAAACTTTGTCGGGTTGGGTGTAAATCCTTCCCTTTCGATTTCCTGCTTTCTCTCATCCAGCCGCCGCTGTGCCCAATACTCTGCTTCGGTCACACCCGTTCTGGATGGTGACAGCAAATCGACCTGATACAGAAATTCGCGGTTGCACAAATCCATAAGGGATTTCTGCAGGTGCTTTAGATACTCGTTCGTCACATGGTGCTTGTACCCTGCCTTGCAGTCGATAGGGCGCTCCATAAAGGGCTGCTGGGGCACATCCAGTTTTCGCAAACTGTTGATTACGATATGCACATGAATGTTTCCGCTGCCATTGTGCCCGTCCATGTGCGTACAGACCAAAGCCTGATGTCCCGGAAAGTTTGCTTTTGCATATTCCATTCCAAGCTCCTGTGCCCGTTTTCCCGTCAAACAATTTTCTGTACTATCCCGTGGATCAAAGCTGATAATGTAATGGTGGCTTTTGATTTCATCCTTATTTTTGTTTTTCTGGTATTCACGGTTCAACTGCTGGCAGGCCGCATCAAAGGAATAGGGTTCACAATTCAGACCGTCCAAATAAAACTCATCCCGCATGATACGATTTCCGTTTTGATCAAGGATCGGAGCTTTCCGAAGCTCATCATGCTTGAAAATCAGGTATTCCAGTGCAGCACCATAGTTGGAACTCTTACTTGCGATATGCTTTAAGATTGCCATAGTTCTTTCCTGCCATTTCTGCGACCTGCTCCCGCATTTCAAAAATACAGGAAATCGCATGGTTGATATTTTCGAGCATTGCACGCGACTGGATACCGCCACTGTTGAAGAACGCCGCGATCTGGTTCAGGTTGTTCCCGATGGCGGCAAACTCCCGTGTGATGGCTTCGATCTCGTCCGGGTGGACATAGAACACATACGAGGTATTCACGCGGCCTTTCATCAGCATCTGCGCTGCAAATTCAGAGAGGGTCATTCCGGCATCTTCTGCCTGCCGGTGTAAAAGTTCATGTACTACTTCTGTAACTCGTGCGGAGATTACTTTTGTCTTTACGATAGATTTCACTTTTTTCTTCGTTTGTGGCATGAGGTCTCCTTTCCAAAATCAAGAGTTTGATTTTCCCGGCAGTGCGTCTGCACTCCGGCTGTGACCTGCTGCGGCAGGCCACCAAAAGGCAAAATCATGTAATTTTGCACGATGTGAGGGTATGGGGAGCGCAATCCCCATCAAGATGCCGCCGTGAAGAAACCGCCCGTAGTGGCGTTTTCGTATACAAAGGCGAATCTTGCTCTTAACTACCGTCCACTCTGTCCCGGCCCGTTCCTGCCCGATTTTCTCCGGCGTATTTTCCGGTAAGACGTGCAGAATGCACATTCAGTACCAGAGGTATCCTGCTGGGGTGGCTCATGCGATTTTCAAGGTGCGATGTGACTTTGTAAGGAATCGGGGAATTTCATCAGTGATACCGTAGCGAATTGGCTTACTTTTGAAAACACTTCCTATACCCTATACAAACTTTAAGGGGTGTTTTTAAACCGGGTCTTTTGAAAGTTCAAAGAAAATTCATTTTTCCAACGTTCCCCTCTACCTATAACATTCTAAAAGGGGTGTTTTGCAACCAGTTTTTCAAATTTTGTTGAACTGCCTAATTTTAGAATATAGATTTTGTTTATTTCCCACTTATAGAACTATAGGAAAGCCGTTTTACGAAAGATTTTAAAAGCCCCTACACTAATAGGAATCCTCAGAGCCGTTTTTGAATACAGTTTTGAAAATTTCACAAATTTGGACAAAAAGAAAAACGGCAAAGTTCAAAATCGAACCTTACCGTCATTCATAAAGACACTGTATAAAACGAAATGCCCACGATAAGCAGGTGGTGTGCCTGTTCATCGTGGACATATTGCTATTTTAACGTTGTGTAACTGTTAACGATGTTCCTACACGGGCAACCTTGACACATCCGTGTCAGGACGATTTATTAAACGCTTTCTTCATCTTTTCTTTCGCTTCATCCGACACATCGATCAGTCCGAACCGATAGAACATCCCGTAGATGTAAGTCACACCCCGGATGTCGCCCAGAGCTTTCGGTCGTTCAACTACTTCTCCTACCTTTTTAATATTGCCCAGAGCCAGCAACACAGAACTCCACGCCAGGCTTTTACTGTTTTCTCTACGATCGATCCACAGTTCCTTTGTGTATTGTCCATTCCGACCTTTTCGTATTTCGTAGGTAAAGGGTAAACCCGAGTACGTTTTGAAACGCACACCAGCATAAAGAAGAACCACTTCCCACAGATGCTCTTCTGTCGGCTCGGTTCTCAGTTTTCTTACCGCTCTGTATCTCCGCTGCCGCTCTGCTCCTACGCTGATTTTCTCTTTATCTGTTGTGCTTGGGAAGTACACACCTTTTTCATAGGGCAGGTACGATGTGACGGAGGCTTTGGAGAGTTGAAGAGTATTTGCGGTTGAGAGGATGGCTTCTTTATAGTTCTCTGTTTCTCGATACTCCTCAAAGGTATCCTGTACCTTCTCCGCCACTTCCGATTCATACACACCAGCCGTGATGAGCAGCTTTCTTACTTTGATTGGATTCAGAGTCAGCTCATCTGCGATGGATCGGAGGGAGCAGTCCTCCTCATAAAGCGCCACAGCCGCATCCATCTGCTCTTTCAGATTCTTGCCGGCATCGTATTCAGGCTTTAACTTTTTCCGTCCGCCGCCTGGTTTCCGGGGCTTATACTTTCTTTTCTCTCCCATAGCTCATAGCACCAGTTCATACAATTTGAACGTCATCTCACCTACCACATCATAATAAAGTGTCTTGGTCTGGATATATTGAAAGCCCAGTTTCTGATACAGCTTTTCGGCTGTTGTGTTGTTCTCGATCACATCAAGTCGCAATGCCTTCTTACCAACTTTTCTTTCCTGTTCAATTACATTCTCTACTAATCTCCGCGCCAGTCCTTTTCCGCGATGATTCGGATGAACTGCCAAAACATGAAGAACAATTACCTCATCCGAATCAATCTGCCACGGCGCATCTGAATAGCCATCGACCTTTTCAGCGTTTGCTATGACACACGCTGCAATATCACCACCATCTGCCAACACATACAGTTCTTCCCTATCAATACTGTTCTGTATCATCTCATCAGATGGGTGGATTCCTTTCTTCCAATGTGGAAATGACGGATCATTTTGCTCCTGATCAATCAAGTTCCAGTACAGGGATCTTATTTTGTAAAAATCTTCTTTTTCTGCCTTACGGAATATCATTTTGTCCCCCTTTACTCGTGCAGTTCCAGCGGCAGTCCGTCCGGGTCATGGAAGAAAGTCATCTTCTTGTCAGTATAATCGTCTACCCGAATCGGCTCACATTCAATCCCTACCCCCGCAAGTTCATTCACTGTCTGTTCCACGCTATCAACGCAGAACGAAAGGTGACGCAACCCGCAGGCTTCCGGGCGGTTCACACGCTTCGGCGGGTTTTCCTCGGCGAAAATTTCCAACTCCGTGTGTTCATTAACACGCAGATCCAGCTTCCAGTCTTTACGCTCTGAGCGATAGTTTTCTCTGATGACCGAGAAGCCCAGCTTGTTCACATAGAAATCCTTTGCGGCTTCGTAGTCAGATACGATGATTGCAATGTGGTGTATTTTTGATAAATTCATTTTGCTTACGCTCCATTTCTTCTATTTTCGTTACAAACTATATATCAACCTTCAAAAAATACCGAGTGAACTCCTGGAGTTCAGTTTGTCCACACGGCATTTATTTTTGTTAATGGTTTTCTTGTTTATTTCAGCTTTTCCAGAATCTCGTCCGCGCTCATGCCACTTGCCAGCAACTTCTTCAGCACAGCCTCTGCCTCGGTCTTCTTAGCCTCCTCAGCGGCCTTCGCGTCTGCCTTCGCCTTTTTTGCCTCTAGGGATGCCACTTCTTTTTCGGTCTTCTTCAGAGCAGTCTTCTTCTCTTTCAGGTCAGCCTTCAAAGTGTCAATGTTTGCGGTGATGGATGCGATCTCAGCAGTCAGGGAAGTGATAGATTCCTGCTTCTCCGCGATCTGGGATGCGTAGTCTTTGGTGATATTGGTTTTGGGACGGTTTTTGCTGCCTTTCGTTCTGGGCATAGATGATAACCTCTTTCCTTTTATAGTTGTTTAAGTATAGCACTGTGTTGGGGTGAGGGGAATATTAGTTATTCAATAAAATAGAAACGAATACAATATCCATTACCGATTCAAAACTAGCCTGCCCATTAGTCGTAAGCACTCTTCCACCTTTTGAAAGTGACTTACCTTCTTTGTTCTTATATTCAATTTTCACAAAAGAAAATTCATCTTTCAGACATTTATAGTATGGATCATTGTGCTCATTTAATTGTTCACCGCATCGATCCACGATATTAACAGATACATTTTTTTCTTTTGCTACTTTACACGCATACCATACTATCAACTCTGCATAAGATGATTCTGGATTTGATCGAATCTGTTGAATATCTAATCCATACTCTATCATATGTGGCAAATAATATGTCATCATCTCTCGATTCCAATACGAACCGATATTCCAGCATATTACTATATCGAAGTCATATTGCTCAAGAATATTATTTCTAAATGTTTCCTCCGCAATATCCCCTTGTAAAAAGACAACCTTGGAATCAAAATATCCGCTTTTAGATACAAGCTGTTCAGCCTTTCGAATGCATTCTTCATTTTTTTCAATGGCTATAACGTCAAAGCCTTTTTCAAGCAATGCTAATGTACTATATCCTGTTCCACAGCCTATTTCCAAAACTTTTTTGTGTCCCGTAATATTATCTGCCATCCAATTGTAATATTCATTTTTATAAAAATACTGCGAACTCACATTCCATTCATCCGCATATACTATTTTATCATTCTGCGTACTGTTCATTTCCAGCTTGTCTCCTAAGAATAGTTCATCACATCTTCGCCGACCATAAGATCGTTGCCTGCTGCTCACCACGAAGAGGTGTGTGATTATCCGAGCAGCGTAGGGAGCTACCGCTCCCAGTATATCACAATTTTATCCAGTTTTACAGACGCTTTCTTGCCTTCATCACCGCGCAATACATCAATCCGCCGAGCAATCCGCCGACTGTGTTATAGAAAATGTCCGATAGTTGGAACGTACCCAAGCGAAGTAATAACTGCAGCATCTCAATGCTCACCGAAAAGATAAATGCTATCTTTCCGCTATAGCACAGTATCTTCTTCCAGCCGTTTCCTATCTTATCTTCGAATGTCCACATCACCACTGCTGAGAACGGCACCATCATGATCACGTTCTCGATGCACTCAGTTGTCAACTTTTGTTCGCCATTCACTGTCTCCCAGATGCCCCAGCCACCCATAACATCGGACAATGGATTCATCCACAAGTTCCGGTTTAGCAGTGTTCTAAACAGAATCATCGATGTCACAAAGGCCAGGAAGAACAGTTTCCGAAAGAATACACTCTCCTTGAACTTCTGATACCATGTCACTATGGCATTCTTCCAGCCTTTGCCAGCATGCATTGGCTCATACGCATACAAGTAGAAAAACATGGCTAGGAAGGAAAGTAGAAGCGAAAACCCAAACGGCTCATACAGAGCAGTCAGGATGTTTGTGATAATCTTCCCGAGTAAATCAATCGTTTCTTTCATCGCTGTTTACAGATCACTAAACAGATCGGCCTTATACACGCCGTTCCCCAACATCTTCTTGAAACTGTCCTTTACTGCTGCAACGTCCTCATGGTAGGTCATTCCGTACCAGGTGTCGTTGGTCTTCAGAACCTTCACAGACATCTTTCCCTGCTCCAGCAGTTCGCCGATGAAGATAGGGATCAGATACTCTGCTTTCAGCGGATTGCCCGGAACTTCTTTCTCAAAGAACTCTTTGAAACCTTCCTCCAGCACGTCCAAGAAATCAGGAGTCAAGCCCCACATATTCATGGAGACCAGAGAATTCACATCCACAGCCACTCCGTCTGCATCTGCTCCAGTCACAGTCTTTACAATGTTCTTTGTCTCCACAACCTCAGTCAGATTATTCTGCTCATCCATCTTGCAGATGCCACGAGTCACACCACCATTATCAGACAGGGTGTTCTTCAGCACAAAGCCCGCCATGCAGGACTTACCGCCATTTACCAGATACTCATGGACTGACTTAAAGCCTTCCTTGCCATAATAATCATCTGCATTAATGACGATGAACGGTGTATCAATCACATTTTTAGCAGCAAGCACAGCCTGTCCAGTTCCCCACGGTTTTGTCCGACCTTCCGGTAAAGTTCCCGGAATATCGTTGATATCCTGGAAAGCATAGTCAACAGTTACATTATGAGAAGAGCAAATGGAGGCAATGCGGTCACCAATGACCTCTTTAAACTCTTTCTCGATATCCTTGCGGATGATAAATACTACATGATTGAATCCGGCTTCGATTGCATCATGGATCGAGTAATCCATGATAATGTGATTAGAAGCATCCACGGGCTCCAACTGCTTAATACCCGTTCCGAAGCGACTGCCGATTCCGGCTGCCATGATAAGTAATGTTGTTTTCATGATTCCTCCTCACTGTGCTCTTGCCGCTTTGATTGGACATACCTTGATACACTGATAACAATGAACACATTTATTCTCATCAATCTTTGGATATTCAAAGCCTTCTTCGTCCTCGACCATAGAAATAGCCTCTTTCGGACAGATGGCATAACAAGCCGTACATCCACAGCATTCTTCTTTTCTTTTATATAATATTGGAATCTCTCTTTCCACCTTTTACCACCAACTTTTTGATTTTTCTCTTAATCTTTCTCAAAAGCAACTTAGCATCATTTTTTAGTCCGATGCCACCGTATTTCTTGGCAACATACTCAAACGATTTATTTTTAAAGTCACTCCAGAACTGCTCTCTATTATCTGGTTTTGGAAATGGAGCTTTAAGAGGCGGCTGCATACTGTCCTCTAGCTTTGTCTGCTTCCAAATCAGTCTCTTTTTTACTTTTTCGAAGATTTTTTCTCCAGCCTCATTATTTACTAGCACTAATGAAACGCCCTTGTTATCATCAAACTCTGGTGCGGCTTTCTCGATCCCCCAGTAATCTGCAATTGTAATATCTCCTGGATGCATTACAGACTTATAGGGACATTCATAGCAACTCGGCCGCAGAATGGTATGCCCGTAGAAAAGTTCCTTGAATACCCGACTACTCGTAGACTTTCCATTTTCAAAACAAAGTGTTTCTACATGATCATGCCATCCAAAGTCTTTCTTATTTCGGAAGTCCACACTTGCAACTTTAGAGTGCATTTTCTGCTCTTGCCAACGCAGGTATGCCTCCCATATTTTTTTGCTTGGTACTCCGTGACAGACAATATCCACGCAGAACAAATTATCATACTCTTTTCCAATGTATTTTTTCAATCCTGCTACCTGACAGGAAGTTCCAGAAAAAAGTACACTTTTCTTAGCATCGAGATCTGTTTTGACACTTTTAAATGTATCACCTAGTTTACTCTGGATATATTTTGAGCCTCGCATTCGATTACGATCTTCCGCATTATCAGTGCGAATATGTACGGCATCAAATTCTTCCGTCAAAACACAACCATAGACCACACCACCGTTGGATAAAACCTGATCCGAAAGAGCTGTAAAAATACCACCTGATCTGGAAGCTGCTCTTGTCATTTCATCCTTATGTTTTACTGCATATACTTTAGGCTGCTTCCAGTTCATTATGCTGCCCTCCTTTCGGAGTAATCAGCATAATAGGTACTACCTTCTGTGTACCCCCCCCCCATTATTTTGAGGAGTTTATTCTTAATTTTTGTTTTCACTGGAACTGACCCATATTTCTTCATCACGAAATCAATTCCTTTCTTCTTATAATCATTCCAGAATTCTTCTCTTTGTTCAGACTTTTGGGTCGGAGCTTCAAGATTTGCCTGCCAGCATTGTGTTGTATTACTTGATCTATAATCCAACTCACTTTGAATCTTTTCAAATAATTCTTCTCCTCGGTTCGTATGAATCAAGAATAACGAATTACCATTAGAATCATAGAAATCCGGAATGGTCTCCTCGATATGCCAGAAGTCACCTATAGTCATATCTGTTTTTCTTTCTGTAGTCGCATAAGGGCATTCATAGCAAGAGGGCCGTAACGCACACCGGTTATAAAACACTTTAACATAATCCTTGATTGACTTTTCCTCCCCATTGACCTTCACATAAGCTGTTGGAGATTTCCAGCCATTGCGTTTATCTTTGAATGTGAGGAATGTTATCTTTCCATCTTTCTTCTGAACGGATTCAGCATATTCTCTCCACAACTTCGGGCTTGGGGAGCCATGACAAATAATGTCTACTATATACACTCTGTCTCGGATTTCTTTTATTTCGCTGAATTTCCGAAAGCCATCTGATTGACAGCCCATGCCGACAAAGAGCATTTTCTTCCCCGAATTATCCATCAACCAGCGATAGGCTTCCCGGAAAATGCCGCCTGGTTTACTCTGCATATATTTCGACCCTTTTGCTCTTTCACGCTGATCTTTATCTAGAATCATCTGGAATTCTGTCGTGTGGTTCTCATAGTTATAGATAGCCGCAACCACAGCATTGCCATTTTTCAAAAAGAAATCAGAAAGTGCGGTAAACGCACCACCAGAGGAACTATTATTTAGGTTTTCCCTATCTTTTAATCGTCCGGCATAAACCCTTGTACTTATTAGCTCAACATTCGTTTTCATGATATCCCCCCTTACTAGCAACGCACAAAACACATGCAGATTTCAATAATGTTCAACTTTTTAAAATTCAATTCAGTTTAGAATGACATATATTACAATTATTCTCTACCGCAATTCCATCAACCAAACAATTATTTTCAACTACTCTTTTTTCTTTTTTTAATCGAATCAAGTCCCAGTCTCCACATTTCATCGTTGCTAATTCGCAAATAAGCAATTGTCGCTATGCAAAAAAAGAATCCTCCAGCAAGAATTTGAATCGCTAGAGTTGAGACACTTACGCCAAGTTTAATCCCAATCCTATCCACTAATACTGCCATAATTAATCCATTAATTAGTATAGGAGAGTACGACATAATATACTTGCGCATTGGAAGTTCATTTTTAACCGCAACCATTTGAACTAGCATTACAGAAAATTCAGCAACAATAGTGCCAAATGCTGCCCCATTTGCCTGATATTTAGGGATTAACATCCAATTTATAATGAGATTCAAAATTGCCCCTACCATTGTCGAAGTCAAATAAATACTATCTCTTTTGTTTGGGATTAAATACTGTGTCCGTATTACATTTGCCCAGGCAATAAAAAACACTGTAACAGATAATAATCTAATTATTTCCCCACAAGCTATAAATTCATCACCAAAAAACACAGGTGCCAATACGCTGCTAACTCCCATCAATCCAAAAGCAATTGCCGAAGATAATAGTGTTACGAGTTTAGCGGATATTCTGATGTAGTCATCTACCCTTTTCTTATCTCCATTTGCAACAATATTAGACATCCTCGGTAACATAACCGTGCCTAATGCTGTAATTATTCCCATTGGAATATTTATAATTTTTCTGCGTTATTATAAAAGCCCACTTGATCGTAACTTGACATATTCCCAAGCATAATTTTATCCATAACCTTATAGATACTATATGCTAGAACCGGTATAAATAAAATTAACACTGGCTTAATATTAGAAGTGATTTCTTTAACACTGCATTTTTCAAACGAAACATATTTCTTAACATATAGCCACAGATATGCTTGACTGAATAATGTTCCAGCGGACATTATTAATGTATATTTCCATAAGTCACTAGGCTTATGAACAAAAACAAACATTAAAACAACCGTTGAAATCTTGATTAGCGTATTTCTAGCAACTGTCAGTTTAAATTGTTCAAGTCCGAAAAATAGCCATCCAATATCAAACAGTCCTGATGTAACATAAATTAACTGCAGAAGAACAATCAATCTATTATCTTTAACAAACAGAACAAGATAAATTGCATATGCCAATATTGCGATTGAAAATGTTATGACCTGCAAAGAATAAATGCTACTAAACGTCTTATTCAATTTTTTTCTATCGTCTCTTACCGCAGCTATACTTCGATTTCCATGATTTCCAATTCCAAGCATTGCGATAAGTAAAAAATAGTATGCCACTGAATATGTATAGGAGTATACACCTACTGCAGTCGCACCTAATGTTCTTGAAATATATGGCGCTGTAATCAACGGAAGTATTACTAGCAATATTTGATATAAAACATTATATAAAAAATTTTTCTGTAATGATTTCATCTAAGCAATTCACCTATTAAATACTATTCATAATTTTATCTAAATAAGAAAAAGCATCACTTCTCAATTTAGAAATCAAAGCATCTGTATTTGCATAATCAATAGTTTTCGTAAAATTCTGATTAGGCAAATCATCGATAACCTGATATCTGTCTGCCAGTCCTAACTGTTTTAAAATCGCTATAGCCCGATCATCCCCCGGCTTGTTAACAGATGGTGCCCTGTAAGACCAAAAATTCTTATGAAACATTGCCGAAAAAAGAGTTCCATGGAATGATTGTGTTAAGACCCATTCCGCATTCTCCATCAAAGTTAAGAATGCAATTGGTCCAGTCATTTTATATCTTTTAATACCATACTTGTCCAACCTATATGCAGCCCATGATTTACTATCTAGCACATAAACTGGCATCCCCATTTTCTCTGAAATCTTCTGAATTGCAGCATTTGCCTCTGGTCGATTATGGAAGAAAGCATAATTGAAAATAAATTTTTCATCCATTTGAGGAATACTAAAGCTCTGCAGCCATTCTTCATGACTCAACAGTAACGTTGGATCCGCTATAATTGGCACTTCTCTTCCTATCAGTTGATCAAGCCATTTTTTTCCATTAGGTTCACGAACTGAAATAAAATCAAATTCATTCAATAGCCTTCTGTACTTTTGAGTATCTTTTACAACTTCATTCAAGTTGTTTCCCCCAAGGCTAGGAGAATATGCAGCTTTTTTGCTGTCATGAATAAAATCTAAGAAATACGCATCATCTGCATCGGGGCATAATACGTTCCAAACCTGATCTCCACCAGCTATTATTACATCATATTTTCCATCAAGAGACTCTAGCTCCTTATGATTTCTAAATTGACGCTCAGTTGTATGTAAATACTTTTCCTTAAAATTAATATAATCTCCTCGATACTGATTAACCAGTTTCCAATGCCTGATTGTAAGCAAATTGTGCTTAAGTGCACTTCTTTTTAATCTAAAATCAAATAACCCATATAAATTCCGCGATCCTTTATTAGAGAAGTCAATAATTTCAACTTCAGCACCATATCGTTTTTCAAGCACTGTCTGAAGTGCATATGCTTGTAACATAGAACCACAATTATGAGAAGAATGAAATGTGATAATGCCAATTTTTTTCTTGTTCATATATATCTCCTTTTCAATTTGTTATTCGATCACGCAGGTTAAAAATAATATCCTTATCAATCACGTAATCAAACTTTCTTGCAAAAATTTCTTTTCTACTATTTAAAAGTCCTTTGTCATCTATTCTGAAAACATACGGATTTCCTCTCTGAAAATCCACATATCTCATATTGTAGTATCTTTTTGCGTCATCATCAAAATACATGTTCGAGGAATATGAAGAGTTATATAGCAAAGTTTGCAAAAACACTTCATCACAACAGCGCGTAAATCTGTATTGTTTTTGAATATCTTCTTCTTTACTTATTACATATCTGGCGAACTCATGAGTAATACTAAACCAATTAGCTCCTTTTTTTATTGACTCAGAAATATGCTTTATTCTATTTATACCTAGAAGCTTTTGTACTCTAATTAAAAGGGCATCCAGCTTAAACAAAATATTTTTTTTATTTCCATAAAAATCTTGGAACAACCGGTATTGAGCCATTCTATTCGTCACATCATCTACATCCATCTTATAATCGTAGCTAACAAACTGCATTCCTTTATGGATTTCAAAAAAATTATAAATCTCATTTTGTGATTTCAATGGGAGATCCACTCCTGAAATCAAATGATAATAATCGTGGTATGTATTGGTGGCTTCTTTAAGCAAATCCAATTCTAATTGAATCTGAGAATATCCACCCCAAGTAACAGACCTGCGTTCAATAAAATGAATCTTTGCTTTTTTTACTGTCTGACGAAATTCTTCTTCCTTAAACTCTTTACACTTTTTATCCACATGCAGATATATCTCATTTCTTTCGTCATCAATCAGATGAAGAAGAATCTGTAATAACTGCATTTGGTGATGCGCAGCTACTAAATAGGCATGACCCATTATGATATACCTCCGTTTCTCTAAATTAAAATCTCTTTTTCATTAAATGCATGATAGCTAACTGCTATAAGCATCGAAATCGATGACAAATAAGTAAATAACTGTGCTTTATCATAGAGAACATTTCCAGAATACCCATAAACAATAAACAAAATTTGCAAGCTTATCGAAAACCATAGCAAACCTTTCCACACATTGCTCAAGCAGGAATTTCTAAAAAGTCTTAATGAATACACTAAAGAATAAAGCATAAAAAAGCCAAAAAGTACAATCCCCACAATGCCAGTTTCTCCAAGCAATTCATAGTACATACTATGAGCATACATATTCCAGCGAGAGCCCTGATACACATATCCTACATTATCAGAAAAGGCTTTATTAAATGTATTAATTCCATATCCAATAATCGGTTTATCTTTAAACATTTCTATGCAGTAATTCCAAAACATCAATCTTCCACCCGCGGATGTATCTTCGGAAGCCTCCATAAAACGGTCTACGATATTACTGGTTTGTGGAATTGTAATTGTAATCACAAAAACAGCAACTAGTGCAATCGCTCCCCCTAAGATTATCTTTACCGATTTACCCTTAAAGTCGAACAGCTTAAGGGCGACACCAATTTCCAGTAAAATAATAACACACAACATTCGCTTACTCGTTAGCATAGTAGCTAAAAAATAAAGCAGGATAAGCAAGTAATTACTCTTATTCAATTTTTTGTCATTAAAAACAAAAAAAGATAACTCTGCACATATTCCTATTACCATCGTGTATGCTGCTTTAGCTTTTTCACCTGTCAAACCACTATAGATGCCTCTAGATATCTCATTTTGTATTACAGAGCTTCTTCCTGGGGCAATGACATTCGATACAGCTAATATAAAATTCGGTGCAATAACCTCCACCAAAATTGAAACAGCGAAAAAAAGGCAAAAAAATCTTATCATATTGATGTAAGTATAAACGGTAGTTTCTTTCCACGAAAATAAGCAAAAAGCTCCGCCAATGATAAATACCGGAATCATGCTTTTGGAGGCGCTAAAATCATATGATTGTACAGTATTAATTATCAAAAATATAAGCCATGCCAAATATATCCCTATAATTCTACTCGTATATTTATTAGATCTTATTTGTTTTCTATCTCCCCATATGAATGAAAAGAACCCAACTAAATATAAAAGCGGTGTTAGATAGCCAATGATAATTGTATTCCCACTAAAGAGAATAAGCGTCAAAATCAAAACTAATACTGATCTTTTTTGAATTTTTAAGCTTACCATATGTGACCTCCTTTCCAATAAATATTACTCAGATATAATTCTGCTAATATAAGCTTTCGATAATTCCTTCATAGCTTCCAACTTGTGTTCAACATTCAAATAATCTATGTCTTCAAGATTGTCTGGCGAAAAAAAACTATCTACCAATTGGCTTTCTAAGCCAAGCAATGAAAGCACATTAGTCAATCTCGAATTATCATGATTCGGATTTACGTTTTTTATTACAAAAAAAACTTTTTTAAAAATAATGGAAAAAACCGTGCCATGAAATGAATTAGTAACTACATAATCTGCATTTTTTATGTAGCCTAAGAACTCTTCTGGACTAGGGTTTACTGTATTGTTCTTGTTTTTCATAGCAAACAAGTTGTCTAATGTACAAAAAATTATTTTTTCGTGTTTACTTTTTGCCAATTTATTAGCAAATTCTACAACTTTATTTGGCATCGACAAAGAATAAACAAAAATATAATGTTCCTCTGTAACATTAGTTGCAACCTTATTCCACTCTTCGCCGCTCAACAGTAATGTTGGATCCAGATCCAGACTGATACCTTCCCTATTTTCATCGGACAATATAGAAGAGAGCTTTCTTTGTGCAATCTCTTCACGAACTGAAATATGATTGAATCGCTTTAAATTACTCACAACTTCTTGAGACTTTAAAAATGTATCACTTGCAATACCTACACACGCTGCATAGGAATTGCATTTTATAGAGTCCTTCACAAAGTCTAGGAAATAAGTCAAATCCCCGCCTGTACAAAATGGGCTCCATACTTGATCACTTCCCGTAATAAAAGAGTCGTATAGCTCGTTAGTCTCGCTGATATTATTTTTATTATATCCGTCGCCAAATTTTGCATCTAACAGATTCTTTTCAATAAATTGTTTGAATCTTATATTTCTCTTTTTTTGAATCGACCATGTAAGAACTTTTTTTATCTTAGTCTTGAAACTATCTTCCCACAAAAATACTCTATTGTAGAAGTCTTCAATAGCAGGGCAATGATAATCTATAATATCACATTTATTTCCTTGATCTGTTATATATTTTTTAAGAGCATACGCTTGAAGACAAGCTCCATAATTAATTGCCCTATGAAAAGTTAATATTCCAATTCTTTTCATTTGTTATCACATTACTTTCCTTTGAATATTTTTAAAATAACTGTCAGTGTGTAATACTTTCGATGAACTAAAAGCCATTTTCTAATCTTATCTGCCTTATTATTGAATTCAATTTGTTTTAGCCTATCTTCAGCTCCAGATTGAATTATTACAAATTCAATATCTCTTTTTGAAACGTTATGATCTACTAAACCTTTTATATACCGTGTGATTTTATGTAATAGAAGACGATCATTTTCTTGACTTAAAATCCTATCCAGCGACTGTTTTTGTATAAAATTTTCCAAACAAGCATATAACTTCATTTCCTGTTCAATGAATGAAGTCTTAATCATTGCAGATGCGCTGTCATCATTTTTATAGTAATAATAGTAGGGAAGATTGATATATGTGAAACAATGAATGTATTGCAGATAATCCACAAACATACATAAGTCCTCACCCATATACATATCTGTAGGAAACTTCACGTCATTGTTGAGTAAAATATCTGCTCGAAATATTTTTTTCCACGGCTCGTTAAGCTTCTGTCTAAATGTAGCTTTATATAACTCCATCAAATCCGTGTTCTTTCCTTCATGAAGTATCTGCTCCTTTAAAATGAAACCTTTGCTTTCATTCCCTTCATAATGTGGAAAAACAACTAGTTCTTCAGATACATTATTTCTTAGATACTCAATCACCTTTTTTAGTGTTCCAGTATCGATAACATCGTCGATGTCTATATAGCAAATATATTTCCCATTTGCCTTTTTTAAAGCGTTATTACGTGCACCACTTACCCCTGTATTATTTTGCGAGATAATATTAATATTTACTATATTATTCGAAATATTTCTTAGTAGTTTCAGTGTATTATCTGTAGATCCATCATCCACAACAATGCATTCAACATCACAATCTAAAAGTGGCACTATTCTATTTATACATTTTTCTATATAGTTTTCAGCGTTGAATGCAGGAATAATGATACTTAACAATATCTGTGAATCCACCATTATTTACCCCTTATGACTGTTATGAGTTTTGCTGCAAGCAATGCCGGAATATACAGATGCATGTTTAACAGAATCAAATACATTTTTGCCGATTTTGGTAATCCATCACACTTTATTCCTTTTAAGACCTCTGTTTCCTTTATTTTCAGTCGAATATGCTTACTCGCAACAGTAATTTTTCTTTTGCTTTTTATCTCATGGAATACTGCCATGATAAGCCAATATGCTTTAAAAGCATTAATCTGCTCATCAATTATCGGATCACGTTTTCCAATTCGCCGCTCAATGTAGTCTGTTAACAGCTTATTATTATCAAATCGATTGGGATCATAACTATGAACCATTGATTCAACATTCAATTGGTTATAAATATATAATATATCGTCACAGAAAAAGACATTTTCGGCTGCATATAAGCATTCAAACACAAATGCGTTATCTTCACCCATGCGAATACGTTCCTCTTGGCAATAGTGTTTGAGTAAAAAATCTCGTTTAAATATTTTATTCCAAGCTACTGGAAAAATAAGCCCCGTACAAAATGGTTTGCGCGAATCATACATCATATACGGGTAAACATCTGAGCGCAATTTATCTTTGTTATACAGCCCTTCAGGAACCGACTTCGGAATTTGTTCTTGTGTATCAGTAAATTGTCGTACCGCACTATACACAACCATTTCCACATCATATTTACTTACTGCCTTGCTCCATACAATCTGAAGAAGATTCTCTGATATCCAATCATCTCCATCAACATAACAAATATAATCACCCTTTGCCTCTTTTATACCTGTATTTCTTGCCGCAACAAGACCAGCATTTTCCTTATGAATCACACGAACTCTCTTATCTTTTTTCGCATATTCATCACAGATTTTAGGACACTTATCTGGTGATCCATCATCAACCAAAATTAGTTCAAAGTCTTGAAATGTTTGCTTTAGAATACTGTCAATGCATTTATTTAAATACTTTTCCACTTTATAAATTGGCACTATTACAGAAAATGTTGTACTCATCCTTATATCTCCATTAATTTTTTAATTGCTGTGCGATATCAGCATCCACAATTTCCTCACCAGTCTTATGCTTCAACTGCTCCTTGCTCGCCTCACTCAGACCGTTGTTGATCACACAGTTCATATCGCAGGTGCTGCACTTATCCAGATCCTCTTTGGTAACTTTGCCATCACGGTAGTCACGGCAGATCTTTAACTCGTACATGCTGTACGGATGCTTGGTAAACAGGGCCTTGAACTTGTGAACCAGAACCCAAGTAGCAGGCTTCCAGATGTACTTGTGCATTGCCGGAGAAACACTACCAATCATCCAGCAGTCACGGTCGCAGCAACGAACTTTTGCACGAACCTTCTCTGCTTCCGGGCTGTTCCACAGCTCGTCCCAAGTCTGATTGTTCAGGTTACCCATGACCTCTTTATCCTTGGTGCCGTTGCAAGGCATAACATCGCCATACGGGTCGATGAAGAAGGTATCGAAGCTCATATCGCAAGGCAGCAGACGCTTCTGGCCGTAGATGTAGTTAATCAGACCGTGGTTAAAGTATGCACGGAACCATTTCTTCGGGCTGTTGCTGCGGAGCAGTTCATTGACCAGGTTCTCGAAATTCTTAGCAACCATCGGACGGTCGTGGATGATGTTCTTTGCCTCAACGAAGTAGAAGCTGTTGTGCAGGGAAGCAGTTGCAAACTCCATGCCCATCTCATCAGAGATCTTGTACAGAGGAACCAGATCAGGAGCATTCTTGTCCTGAACGGTCATACCGAATCCAACGTCCTTCATACCCATCTCACGCAGTTTCTTCAGCGTGCCGTAACCGCGCTGGTAGCCGTTCTGCAGACCACGGATCTCGTTGTTGGTCTGCTCCAAACCTTCGATAGAGATACGAATACCAATCTGCGGGAACTCCTTGCACAGGTCAACGATACGGTCGGTGAAGAAGCCGTTCGTAGAAATAACGATACGGTCAGACTTCTTGTACAGTTCGCGCACGATATCTTTCAGATCAGTGCGGATGAACGGCTCACCACCGGTAATGTTAGTAAAATACATCTTCGGCAGCTTCTTGATGGTTTCAATGCTGATTTCTTCTTCCGGCTTGGAAGGTGCTTTATATCGGTTGCACATGGAGCAACGAGCATTGCAGCGGTAAGTAACGATGACAGTACCATTCAACTTCTTTTCTTCAGACATGATTAACTCTCCTAACTCTCTCTTTTAAGAATGTTTCGATTTTATTTAAGAACCACTTGGCACATACCGAGAACACAACCGAACCGCAGATGACTGCAACCGCTGTGAAGATATATGCCAGCAGAACATTTCCAAATGGATGAACTAAGTGTAACTTCTCAAGCACACGATAAATTACCATGTGGCACAAGTAAATCTCGAAGCTGATACCACCGAGGAACTTGGCAACTGGATTGACCAGTACCCCCCCCCCGTTCTACAACCGAGGGTATAGATCAGTGCTGCCACACAGAAGAACAGCATCGTGAGCGTAGCACTGCCTAATGCAAAATAAGCAGCCGTGGCAATCAGTAAAACCACTCCGGCGATAACCTTGTGCTTCGATGCGAACTCAGCCAGCTCTTTCCGATAGAGGAAGATCAAGCCACCAGCGATAAAATAGACTGCACAGTACAGAATGTTTGTCCTTGCACTGAAATTTACGGCTACTCCATCTGCAATGTGGCTTTCATCAAAGAAATATGCACTGCACACAAAGTTATAGATTGCAGCGCAGACAAATGCCAGCCAGGCACGCTTCTTATTCTCAAGTAGGAAACAAAAGAATGGAAACAGCAGGTAAAATACAAAAATGACTGCCAACGTCCAGCTCACACCAATAACCGATATGTTCATATTCGGCAAAAGTCCCTGACAGAGTGTCAGGTTTGCAAAAACCTCATACAGCGCACTTTTACTGGGTGACATTACGAAGTCCAGCACACAGAGCAATGCGAAATATGGCCAGATCTTGCTGTACCGTTTTTTGTAAAAATCCACTACACCAATTTTCTGATCCTTGAATTTCTGGTAGTAGCCGCAACACATTCCAAAACCACTGACCATCATAAAAAGGAAAACGAGGTTTGTGAAAGACGGTATCATCCGTTCAAACACAAATCCTCCCATCCTATATTCTCCATTTGTGAGGATATGCATCAGTGCAATGCCAATAATGGCATATGCCTTTACGCCGTCTATTCCCTCGTATCGATCTACTTTTGTGTCCACAAGTTTTCTCCTCACTTACCAAGTCTTACTGATAGCTTCTCCTTTTTATTACGCTCTACCAGCTGTTTTTCGATTTCTTAATAAAGGGCTCATTATTTTATCCGACATTATTTTCACCACAATCGATAAAATCAATGTTGCAACAAATACAATTACAATAAAAACGCCTGAACTCATTTTCGGAAACAGTCTACTAACTATCGAAATAACAACCAAATGCCCTAAATAAAACTCATATGAAATATTTCCTAATAATTGAACCAGTCTTCCTTCAAAAGAAATGTTCATTGTGCATGCTGAAAACAATAGCAATAATACCACGGCCAAAACTACTCTCAGCAACCATCCTCCAAGGAAAAAAACATGCTTATATTTCATATATAGAATTCCTAGCAAAGCTGATAATAGGAATAATATAATCATTTTCCTTGTATGATTTTGTTTTAATTCACTTGTTATTATCTCCTTTTTATGATAGAGAATTAAACCAAAAATAAACCCTATACTTTCTGTCGGCCAAATGAAGAAAATCTTTATCGGCGTCAAATATGTTATTAAACTAAATAGTAAACAAATCAGCCCCACTAGCCAATCTTTTATATCCACTGGTATAGCTTTTATTTTCCAGATTATCCAAAACACCAAATAAGCAACAATAATCGCATAAATGTATTGATTAAACGCATAGAGACCTCGAACCTCATATACATTTAAGCTTATCACTTTAAAACCGAATGAAATTATATTAATCAATATTGCAGGTACAAACAGCGCCAAAATTCTTTTTTTCCAGAATTGATTTAAATAGCTTTGACTTCTTTCTACGCTAGTCCTACATCCAAAAGCTGAAATCGCAAAAAATGTAAAAACACCAACATACGCAAAACTACCGATAATGTTCTGTACCGTGTTAGTATAATCATTCGATATATGAACATACATAATGACAACACACATCATGCCTTTAACCGCATTCGTATACTTTTTGTCCATGTATGTTGCCGCATTAAAATTCCATTTACTACCTTGTACTGCGGCAAATCCCAGCAAAGCTATTGGTATTAATGTATAAATATAGTTCATCATTTTTTATTCTCACTCAATCTGAAATTGACAGTTTAGTCAACCGACGCTACAGCCAAAGCGATATTCATCTACGACAGAATCATTTTAACGTAACATTGTTCTATTTCACTATCTCTGTTCAGATGAAGCACTTCCAATGTATTGTTCATAAACCAGAGTGCTTCATACAAACGCAGGTAGTGATACTGAAAGTTCTTATGATAATTTCATCTGTTGTTGCTGAACATAGGTAGCGAGATTAAAACTGCTCTTGCAACTCCACCCACCTATCGAAAAGTTACGTAAATACGCTGTTTTTCCGACATTTTCACTATGTACATCTCACCACCTGCGTTCAGTTAGAGGAGATTATTTATTATCAATACTCTCATCTATTATTTTCTCCTGTACAGTTTCATCGTTTCTTTTACGACATCATCCCAGTTATATTTCTCGCAGATAAAGTCCGCTGCCTGCTTTTTCATTTCCATAACCATTTCAGGATGGTCACAAGCATCTTGCAGTTTTTCTTGCAAGTCCTCTACATCCGATTTTTTGAAAATCAATGCCTTATCTTCCACAACCTCTGCGCACTCCGGAATATCCGAAACCAAACAGCAGTTGCCGTAGCTCATTGCTTCCAGTAGACTTAGCGGCATTCCTTCCAAATCAGACGGCAGCGTGTAGATGTAAGCGTTGCTGTATAGTTCATCCAGCATTGCTCCCTGCACAAACCCAGTAAAGAGAATCCGATCGTCACCCTTCGCCAGTTCTTTCAATTCCTCCATAAAGGAATCCGTATCACTAGAGCCGCCTGCGATAACCAGCTTTTTATCCGTCTTGACATTCTTGAAGGCCTCAACCAGATATCGAATCCCCTTTTCTGGCACCAGACGACCGAGGAACAATATGTAGGAATCTTTCTCCAATCCAAAATGATCCGTGATCAGCTTTGCTTCCCGAACCTCTGGCCGATTGACACCATTAGGGATAAAATGTGTCTCCCTTCCGTAGGTCTCCAAGAAATACTTCTGCACGTCTTTGCTTAGAACAATGATCTCGTCCGCATATTTCACAGCATTCTTTTCGCCGCCACGAATGAACTTGGATGCAACGCTTCCGCGCCACTTCTCGCAATCCCAGTCCAAACCGTGGATAGTGCAGATTACACGCTTGCCAAAAAGTTTTGGTATCCAACAGAAAAAGGCAGGACCTTCTGCATGGATATGCACCACATCGTATCTTCCAAATGCACTACAAAGTGCTGCGAAAAAGGAAGAGCTTACCGCTGCAAGTCCCTTCTTCTCAATGGTCGGAACAACCTTTTGACGGATGCCATCATATTCAATGGTTTTGCCATACTCTGCACCGCTTACATGATGGCCTGCTCTATTGTAGCAAGTTATATCACAACCATTCTGTGCCATTCGGGTGCATAACTCTTTTACAACAATCTCTATCCCGCCTTCACGCGAAAGACGTTTCTGCCCGAAAACCGCAAGTCTGATTTTTTCTTCCATTACTTCTCTCCAACCGTCATTCCATAGTTTCTATTCTTGTCCTAGGCTTATACACAATCCCAGCAGTTCTTTTCCTTAAATTGTCATGCTCGTCTTTCACTATTCACCTTTCCTACTTCATAGCACAACAACAAGCCTGTATACAGATTGCAGCAACAATCTATACGCAGGCTTGTCCTCGTACCTCCTTATTCTGTTTTCTGCTCTATCAGCTTTCGCTGTGGTGGGTTAAGTATAGAGCGCAACCAGAAGCCATTAACCCCCGAAATCACGCCGGAACGCAACGCACCATGGTAAACAGAAACAAGTTAAGGTAAAAAAGGTCAAGCCGCGCAAACCCGCATGAAATCAGGATTTTTTCTGGTTACTAACATTATTTCACAGGTTCCATGGACGGTAACAACAACTCTTTTCCCAAACATCTTCGGCAGCCATGCAAAGAACGCCGGTCCTTCTGCATGGATATGCACCACATCATATCTTCCAAATGCACTACAAAGTGCTGCGAAAAAGGAAGAGCTTACCGCTGCAAGTCCGCGCCGTTCAATGGTCGGAACAGACTTCTGACGGATTCCCTCGTACTCCGTTTTACCAGCATCGTCATATTCCGCACCGCTCACATGATGGCCTGCTCTGTTGTAGCATGTCACCTGACAGCCCTGCTGCGCCATCCGTGTGCACAGCTCTTTTACCACGATCTCCACGCCGCCCTCTCTCGACCACCTTTTGTGGCCAAAAACAGCAAGCCTCAATTTCTCTTTCATTTTCCCTTTCCTGTCGCTTTCCCCATTTAGGGATCTCATCCCCATACCGTGCCAAACTCCGGCCCGGTTTCCTTTACATCAGAAAAAGCCCGGACGCATCTACGCCCAGGTTTTTGACAGATTTACGCCGCAATTCATTGACATTTTATTTCCAGAATCATCAATATCAATTTCGTAAATGTATTTATTGACACTAAAAATATTTTACCATTTTTTCCTCTGGGGTACAATACTTTGCAGCTGTATCATTGCCTGCATCATGGCTAAGATTTCCGTACTTTATTCCGTCTTTTTTGTTGCAACATATTCATTTTAGAAAGGAACTCGTTCCATTGCTTTTTTGCAGCAAAAAAACACCCTTCCTCTCACGGAAACCCGCAAAAGGAAGGGTGTTGAACTCGTTATCCTGTTGTCGTACCAATCACAGCATGTTCGTATCAGCAAAGCCAATACTAGTTGTCATTCAGCACGGCACCTCAAGCACTTTTGAGCGTAGAGCTGTGATTAGCAGTTCTCAGCGAAGTACTTAATGGTACGGACCATCTGAGAGGTGTAGGAGTTCTCGTTGTCGTACCAAGACACGACCTGAACCTGATAGGTGTCGTCGTCGATCTTAGCGACCATGGTCTGGGTAGCATCGAACAGAGAGCCGTAACGCATGCCGATGACATCGGAAGAAACGATCTGATCCTCGTTGTAGCCGAAGGACTCAGAAGTAGCAGCCTTCATAGCAGCATTGATGGACTCCTTGGTGACGTCCTTGCCCTTGACGACAGCAACCAGAATGGTGGTAGAGCCGGTGGGAACAGGCACACGCTGAGCAGAACCGATCAGCTTGCCGTTCAGCTCGGGGATGACCAGGCCGATAGCCTTAGCAGCGCCGGTGGTGTTGGGAACGATGTTCTGTGCGCCAGCACGAGCACGGCGCAGATCGCCCTTGCGCTGAGGACCATCCAGGATCATCTGGTCGCCGGTGTAAGCATGAACAGTGGTCATGATGCCGGAGACGATGGGGTAGGTCTTGTTCAGGGTGTTAGCCATGGGAGCCAGGCAGTTGGTGGTGCAGGAAGCAGCAGAAATGACCTGATCCTCAGCGGTCAGGGTCTTCTCGTTGACGGAGAAGACAATGGTCTTCAGATCGTTGCCTGCGGGAGCAGAGATAACGACCTTCTTTGCGCCAGCCTGAATGTGAGCCATGCTCTTCTCCTTGCTGGTGTAGAAGCCGGTGCACTCCAGAACGACATCAACGTTCAGTTCGCCCCAGGGAGCGTCCTTTGCGTCCTTAACAGCGTAGATCTTGATCTCCTTGCCGTCAACAATGATGGAGTCCTCGGTAGCCTCGACGGTGTGCTTGCCCTCGCCGATCTTGCCGCAGAAAGAACCCTGAGCAGTATCGTACTTCAGCAGGTGAGCCAGCATCTTGGGGCTGGTCAGGTCGTTGATTGCGACGACCTCGTAACCCTCAGCATCAAACATCTGACGGAAAGCCAGACGACCAATACGACCGAAACCATTGATAGCAACTCTAACAGCCATGTTAATAGTACCTCCTAATTATTTTACCCATAATCGGATAAATCACGGTATCTTTATTTTAGACCAAAACGCAGAAAGTTTCAAGTATCTGCCAAAAAATTAACAAGACATTCACTGCATTTTTTGCTTTTGTACGATTTTAATTCCTTTCATTCCCTGCTTTTCGGCAATTGCGCCAACAGAGTGCCAACATTTTTGTCAGCTTTCCCCGTTCAAGCAGGCTGTAACGCACGCTCCGCCAATGCCGCCCACGCAGCAAAGGCCCAGTCCGGCAAAGATCTCCGGCCAGACAGCCGGTGCGGCCCAGCTCAGGCCGCTCATCAAAACCAGTACATAGGGCAGCTGCCAGCACAGGCAAAGTGCAAATGCGGCAAGCCCGGCTGCGCACAGTGTTTTGCCATTGCCCGGCTGCGGGACATGCAGCGCCCGGGCCAGCGCTGCCAAAAACACCAGTGCCGCAAGCGCCTGCCACACCGCCGCTGTAGGGGTCACGCGGTGCCAGCTGGAGCTGTTCTCCATAAAGCGCAGCAGCACGTTCCAGTAGAACAGCAGACTGCCCGCCACGGCCAGATACAGCCCGCCAAAGGGCTTTTTCCACTCGTTGGGGCTGAGCCAGCAGCGGCCCATGGTGCTGAGCCACGCGGAGCACAGGCATTCCAGAATGCACCGCACAAAGCCGCCCAGACCGGAAGCTGCGCCCAGCGCGATCTGTGCACCCGCTGCGGCCAGAAAACATACTGCACCGACAAAAGCCAGAATACCGGCCAGCGGCCTGCGGCTACGCACCGCTTCCGAGCGGGAAGGCTGTGTACGGCCCACAAGCACTGCAGCCAGCACCACGATACCCAGTGCCAGATAGCGCCACCACACCGAGCCGACCACGCACAGACCGGTGACGGCATCGGTGCCAAAGGCAAGGTCTGCCGCGCGCAGCACGCCCAGCAGAATGCTCAGGAAAAAAACGAACAAAACAGAAGGATTCATCAGCGTTCCTCGATCGGCTTATATTTCTGGCGCACGCCCAGATACTTGTAAGCGGGACGAATGATACGGTTGGCGAATACCACCTCTTCCACGCGGTGTGCACACCAGCCGGGCACACGGGCAATGGCGAACAGCGGGGTGTAGATATCCTCAGAGATGCCCAGCATGTTGTAGATCAGGCCGCTGAACAGGTCCACGTTGGCGCACACCGGCTTGGTGCTGCCCTTTTCCTCGGCAAAGATGCCGGGGGCCAGCCGTTCGATGCTGCACAGCATATTATACTCTTCCTCAAAACCTTTGTCGTAGGCCAGATGGCGGGCGCGCTGCTTCAGGACCACCTCACGAGGGTCGCTGATGGTGTACACTGCGTGGCCCATGCCGTAGATCAGGCCGGAGCCATCGCCCGCCTGCTTGCGCAGGATGCGGCGCAGATACTCGCGCACCTCATCGTCGTCCTCGGGGTTTTCCACATGCTTGAGGATATCCTTCAGCTGACGGTTCACCATCAGGTTGGCACCGCCGTGCTTGGGGCCCTTCAGTGCACCGATGGCCGCCGCGATTGCGGAGTAGGTATCGGTGCCGGAGGAGGACAGCACACGGGTGGTAAAGGTGGAGCAGTTGCCGCCGCCGTGGTCGGCGTGCACCAGCAGGCACATATCCAGCAGCTTTGCTTCCTCGTGGGTGAACTTCTGGTCCGGACGGTAGGTGCTGAGGATGTGCTCTGCCGTGCTCTGGCCGGGCTTGGGCAGGTGGAAGAACATGCTCTGCTTATCGTAGTAGCGGCGCTTCATCTGGTAAGCGTTCACCATCATGGTGGGCATGCTGGCGATTAGATTGATGCTCTGGCTCAGGATGTTCTCCAGACTCAGATCCTCGGCGTGCTCATCATAAGAGTAAAGGCCCAGCACGCAGCGCTGCAGCTTATTCATGATATTGGGCGAGGGGGCGTTCATGGTGTCCATGAAGCCTTCCGGCAGGGCGCGGTGCTCTGCCAGGATCTCACAGAAATCGTCCAGCTGCTCCCGGTTGGGCAGACTGCCGAACAGCAGCAGCCAGATCACCTCTTCAAACACAAAGCGGTCATTGCGGTAGGCCTCGTCCACGATCTCGTTGATGTTCACACCGCGGTAGATCAGCTTGCCGGGAGTGGGGATCACATGGCCTTCCTGATCCTTTTTATAGCCCACAACGTCGCAGACGTTGGTCAGGCCGGCCAGCACACCGGTGCCATCCGGGTTGCGCAGGCCGCGCTTGACCCCAAGACGTTCGCTCGTCTCCGGATCGATGTAGTTGTTGGCAACATATTCCTCACACAAAGTCCGCATCGTGTTCGGGTCCAGCGTTGCCACCTCCGAATGTGCAAAATTCATAAGGGGAATTCTCCTTTCATCCTATTTATATACTTTCTCGCCCACCCTCAATGATGGGTATAATTCTATATTATCGCTTTTGACGAGTAAATTCAAGCATTAACTGCACCGTTCAGCGCTCAAAAAGTCGGTTTGGTGCTTTTTTGCGCTTGCACCACAAAAGGCTTTTTCCCTGTTTCGCATCTTTTTTCAGGGTATATCCGGTATTCTGATTAAAAAAACACCGCTGTCGGAGGGTTTGGGACTATGAAAAAGTTTTTTCTGCCAATCTTTGCGGTCCTGCTGGTGCTGGGCAGCACTCTGCCGCTGGCTGCCTACCGGGTCACACGCGCCGTGCTCAGCGGGGCAGAGCCCGCATCTTCTGCCGTATCTTCTCCTGCAGCATCTGCGCAGCCGCCAAATGCCGTGCCTTCTGCGGATGCCGAGACCTTTCTGGTGGAGGATCAGGCCACCGGACAGGTGCTGGAGCTTTCCCGTCAGGAATACGTTCTGGGTGCTGTCGCCGCCGAGATGCCGGTGAGCTGGCCGGACGAAGCGCTCAAGGCACAGGCCGTTGCCGCCCACAGCTATGCGCTCTACTGCCGAGACCACACCACCCTGCAAAGCGGCGCTTGGCTCACTGCCGACCCAGCCCGGCGGCAGGGCTGCCTGACCGAGCCGGTGCTGCGCAGCTACTGGGGCACCGCCTACGAGCAGAATTACGCCCGCCTCTCCGCCCTTGTGGACGAGGTCTTGGATGAGATACTTTATTATGAGAACGCTCCTGCCTGCGCCAGCTACTTTGCCATTTCCAATGGGCAGACCGAGGCCAGCGAAAATGTATGGGGTTCCGCCCTGCCCTACCTTATTTCAGTGGACAGCAGCACCGACCATTCCGCTGACAACTACGAATACACCGTCACCTTTTCCGCAGAACAGGTGCAGCAGGCCCTTGCAGGCCTTGGCATTTCTGCCGACCTCGCCGCGCCGGAAGGCTGGTTCGGCCCGGCAGCGCTGACCAGCGCCGGATACACAAAAACCGTCACGGTCTGCGGGCAGACCGTTTCCGGCACGACCCTGCGCCGGGCGCTGGGCCTGCGCAGCACAAGCTTTACGGTACAGTACCAGAGCGGGAATTTCAGCTTTACCACCCGGGGTTACGGCCACGGCGTGGGCCTGAGCCAGTGGGGCACAAAGGCCATGGCGGAGCAGGGCAAAAGCTATGCCGATATTCTGGCACACTACTACCCCGGCACGCAGCTGCAAGGATGAAAAAGCGGCCCGCACCGCAAAGGCACAGACCGCTTTTCTATTCACTCTTTTTCTTATACCCGCACCATATCCGGGGTGATCTCGGCCAGAGAATGCGCACCGCACATCTGCATGGTGTCAGCCAGCTCACCGGCCAGCTTATCAATGTAGCACTTCACGCCTTCCTCGCCGCCGCCATACACAGCCGTGACGAACGGGCGGCAGATCAGCACGCCGTCTGCACCCAGTGCCAGTGCTTTGAACACATCCACACCGGTGCGGATGCCGCCGTCCACCAGGATCTTCACGCCGGTGCCCTTGAGGGCTGCTGCGATCTCCGGCAGCACCTCGGCAGTGGCCGGGCACTGATCCAGCACGCGGCCGCCGTGGTTGGACACCACGATAGCAGCCGCGCCGGCTTCCTTTGCCTTCAGTGCGCCCTTAACGGTCATAACGCCCTTGACGATGAAGGGGCGCTCGGCCAGCTTGACGATCTCGGCAAGCTCTGCCACGCTCTTGCTGCCTGCGGGCGGAGTCATGTTCTTCAGGAAGGGCAGACCGGCTGCGTCCACATCCATGGCCACGGCAAAGCAGCCGCTGGCCTTGGCCTCGGCCATCTTTTCCTTAATGGTATCAATGTTCCAGGGCTTGATGGTGGGCACGCCGCAGCCGTTTGCTGCGCCAATAGCCTTGGTGGCCATCTCCATAACGGTGGGGTTGGTGCCGTCGCCGGTAAAGGCAGCGATGCCGTTCTCTGCACAGGCGCGCACCAGCACATCATTATAGGTCATATCGGTATAAGCTTCGGAGTAGTGCAGGTTCACAGCACCCACCGGGCCTGCAAAGAACGGGTACTTGAAGCTCTTGCCAAACAGCTCAATATGGGTGTCCGGGGTGCCGCCCTCGCACAGGGTATCCATGTTCACGCGGATCTCGGCCCACTTATTATAATTGCGGATGGCCGTATCGCCCACGCCCTTGGCACCGGGGCCGGGGATCTGGTTTTTGCAGGCCACGCCGTTGCACACCGGGCAGGCCTTGCAGTATTTGCCAATGCACTCACGGGCATTGGCCAGCACTTCAGGATAAGTCATAAGAAAGCATCCTCCTTTTTTATTCCACTCTGCGGCCGCAAAGATTTCCCGCCGCAGTACTCTCCTGCTTCATCATAGTCCGGTTCAACCGCTTCGTCAAGGGTTTTTGCTGCATCCCTGAATTTTTTGCCGTTTTTTGCCTGCACAGAGATGTCGTTTTGAAAAAACCCATTTTTTTCAAAAAATCCTTGACAAAAGCGGTTCTTTCAGGTATTATAGTGTGGCGCTACGGCGTACAACCGAATATGGAAAGATGGCTGAGTTGGTCTAAGGCGCACGACTGGAAATCGTGTAACGTGTCAAAAGCGTTCTGGGGTTCGAATCCCCATCTTTCCGCCAGAAATCCGGAACCTTTGGGTCCCGGATTTTTTGTTTTATCTTCTCATTTTTCATTTTTTTAAAAAAAAGTGCTTGACAAATGCGCACCTTTCAGGTATTATAGTGTGGCGCTGCGGCGTACAACCGAATATGGAAAGATGGCTGAGTTGGTCTAAGGCGCACGACTGGAAATCGTGTAACGTGTCAAAAGCGTTCTGGGGTTCGAATCCCCATCTTTCCGCCAGAAATCCGAAACCTTACGGTTTCGGATTTTTTGTTTTTCCAGCGCTTCCCTGTTCTGCCTTGACTTTTGTCCGCTGTTCCGCTATGCTGAATAAAACATCTGAGGGAGGATTTTTTATGGCATCTTCCAAACGAAAAAAGCACGGCGTGGGCTATGTGGTCCTGATTGCAGTGCTCATCCTTGTACTGCTTGCAGTCGTGGCCGCTGCAACCGGGTACAGTCTGATAGCCCGCCGGGTGAAAGCGCTGCAGGCAGGCGCGGCCTTTACCTTTGATTATGAGATCACATCCACAGCCGATTCCCCTGCCCTTTACACCATCCTGCAAAAGACAGGCTCCACCAAGGGCACCGTCAACGGCCTGTATGCGCCGGACGCACTGCAGCTGAGCATCTCGGCCCCGGATGCCGTTATCCCGGCAGGCCCGCTCACCCGGGTGTATATCAGCAGCAGCGAGACCTTATACGATGTCGGGCAGCTGTACAAAAATATCCGCTCTTCCATCACCGGCAGCTACCCGCTGGCGAGCCTTCTGCTGCCGGACTGGAGCCTTGGCAGTTATATCTCGCAGGCCCAGCTGGCAAGCCTGCTGGGTGTGGACACCACAGCCACCAGCCTGCAGGACATGACCGAGTTTGAGCTGCCGCAGAAAAAGCTGCAGCGCGTACAGCCGGAAGGCGCAAAGGACGGCTACCTTTATTTTCAGCTGGATACCGGTGATGCCAGCGCCAATGCACCGGTACTTGTTATCGGGCTGGAAAAGAGCAGGTTCTTTGCGGATGCCATCCCGGTGCACATCCTGCTCACCATCCCGGAACACGGGGTCAGCATCCAGCTCACTGGCACCGTGAGTGCCCAGACCGTGGTGCTCACTGCTCCCACATCCCGCATGAAGGACGAAGACATCCAGACGCTGGTGCAGATCCGCGATACCATCCAGAGCGTGCTGCAGTTCGTGCAGACCGCTGCCAACAGCGTACAGAACGCGGGCTGATCTTTCCGCAAACATCAAAAGCCAGAAACGGCAGCAGTCGTTTCTGGCTTTTGTTCTGTCATTTTACCGGTCGAGGATGCGGCCATCGGTGGAGAAGGTGACTACATTCCACGGGATGAACTTGCCGCTGTTCTTCAGAGCAGTGATGGCAGCGTGCTCCAGCCCGCCGCAGCAGGGCACCTCCATGCGCAGCACCGTCACGCTCTTGATATCATTGCTGCGGATGATCTCGGTCAGCTTTTCGCTGTAATCCACAGCATCCAGCTTCGGGCAGCCGATGATGGTCACATGGCCACTCATGAACTCCTCGTGGATATTGGCGTAGGCATAGGCGGTGCAGTCGGCGGCGATCAGCAGCTTGGCACCGTCAAAGTAGGGCGCGTTCACCGGCACCAACTTGATCTGGCAAGGCCACTGTGCCAGCTGGGACTGCATGGGCACTGCGGCTGCGGCAGGTGCGGTCTGCTCACGGTGGAACTGTTTCATCATGCTGCCCGGGCAGCCATGGAACGCCGGTGCGGCGGGCTGTGCCTGCTGCTGGGCGGCAGCGGCCTTTTTCTGCTTGTTTTCCAGCACAGCCTGCTCGTCATAAGCGGCGGCTTCGCGCTCGGTAAAGGTGATGGCACCGGTAGGGCATCCGGGCAGGCAGTCGCCAAAGCCGTCGCAGTAGTCGTCCCGCATCAGCTTGGCCTTGCCGTTCACAAGGCCGATGGCACCCTCGTGGCAGGCGGTGACGCAGGCACCACAGCCGTTGCATTTTTCTTCGTCTATATGAATGATTTTGCGGATCATGGAAAAATCCTCCTTGCTTTGATGTTCTGAGTATACTATAATCAGACCGTGCTTTCGGTTGTTATAACCACAGAAAGAGGATTTTTATGAAAAAGATCGCGTCGCCCCTGTTTCAGGATCTTTCAGAAGCCGAGCTGGATACCCTTGCCGCTGCCGGGCACCTGCGCACCCGGCAGTTTGCAAAGCACGAGGTCATCTTCCACGCCGGAAGCTGCGTGCGGGAGATCGGCATTGTGCTGCGTGGTTCCGTGCACATTGAAAATCTGGATCTCTGGGGCACCAAAAGCATCCTGAGCAGCGTAGGTGCCGGGCAGGCCTTTGCCGAGACCTACGCCTTTTGCGGCGAGGCCTTGATGGTGGATGCTGTTGCGGCCGAACATTGCGAAATACTGTTCCTGCACACTGCCGCCCTTACCGATGCGCGGATCGAGCCAGCGCTGAAAGACAAGCTGCTGCGCCGCCTGCTGGCGGTGTCCATGCGCAAGAACCTCAGCCTTTCGCAGCGCATCTTCTGCACAACGCCCAAGACTGTGCGCGGACGGCTGCTGACCTATTTTTCTGCACAGGCAGCACGCTGCGGCAGGATGGAGTTCGAGGTGCCCTTCAACCGCCAGCAGATGGCCGACTACCTCAATCTGGACCGCAGCGCCCTCTCCAAAGAGCTGTGCAAAATGCGGGACGAAGGTTTGCTGGAATTTGATAAAAACCGCTTTGTTTTAAAGCAGCTTCCAGAATAACCAAAAGCGCCCGCCGGGCAGGGCTGGACCTCCGGCGGGCGCTTTCATTTTAACAAATCAACAGAACGAGATCAGACCGTCTCCTTCTTCTTGCGGGGTGCGCACTTGCGCTTGGGCTTCTCCGCAGCAGGCTTTTCCTCTGCAGGTGCTTCTGCCTTTGCAGGCTCTGCTTTTTCGGCAGCCTTGGCGGCGGTCTTTTTTGCGGCGGTCTTATGGGCAGGCTTTGCGGGCTTTTCTGCCGGTGCTGCGGTCTCTGCCTTCCCCTCTTCTGCAGCTTCTGCCTTGGCGGCAGCCGCCTTTTTGGTGGTGCGGGGCTTGCGGGCCGCAGTCTTCTTGGCCGGTGCCTTTTCTGCAGCGGGTGCAGCTTCAGCGGCAGCCTCCACAGCAGGCGTCTCGGCCTTCTTTGCGGCACGCTTTGCGCGCTCCTTCACCTCGGCAATGGTCCACAGCTGGTCATCTGCGCCGGACACCTCCTGCCAGATCTGCAGCACGGTGCCAACCGCAGCGCCCATGCCAACGGTGTCCACGCACTTGCCGCCGGCCCAGGAAGAGCGCAGGCGCACAGTTCCTTCCGGGGTGGGCTGAACGGTCCACATCTGAGAGGTACCGCCCACATCCTCCCACAGGTGCAGCCAGGTGCCGTTGGCGGTGCCGGTCATGGTCAGGTCCAGCAGCTTGCCGGATGCGCGGTTGCGGATGCGGTAAACGCCGTCACCCACGCGGATAAAGCTCCACTCCTGCTCAGGCTTATGCTCGTACTTGCCCAGACGGACGGTACCGGCTTCCTTGGTGCCCTCCACGGCCTGAATGACGTTACCGGTGTGCGCGGCAATGGTGTAAAAGTGATCGGCTTCGATCACGGTCTGTGCAACAGTTTTCATGGTTTGTTCCTCCTATGGATCGCAGCCGCCCGGCTCTGCCTGCGGCTGCCGCTTATATTTTGTATGCAGCCTGTACAGATGCACAGGCTCTTTTGTTTCCCTTATGGTAAATGATACCACATATCGTGATTTTCTACAAGCAATTCGACCAGCCTTTAGCAAAACAGACAAAAACAGTCAAGCTTTCCGTCCGTTTTTCTCCCGCTCCATGGGCATTTCAGGCACCATTCTGTACCGGTTCGGCTCTCGACTTTTTGCCGCAGCTGCGTTATACTATGGAACGTGCATCCCGTGCACACATTCAAATTATCCGCCGCTCTGCTGCTGGGCGGCTTTTCTTGACCTATTCCTTATGATAAAAGGAGGTTCTTTCATGTCAGCAGACGAGCTCAACATTCAGCAATACAAAAAAATGACCGAGACACCCATTCCAAAGCTGATCCTCGGTCTTGCCGTCCCTACCATTTTAAGTATGCTCATCACCAGCATCTACAACTTGGCCGATACCTTTTTTGTGGGCCAGATCTCCACCAGCGCTTCCGGTGCGGTGGGCATTGTTTCCAGCCTGATGGCCATTATTCAGGCGCTTGGCTTTACACTGGGCCACGGCTCCGGCACCATCATCAGCCGCAGCCTTGGCAGCCGGAACACTGATGCCGCCACCCGCTTTGCTTCCACCAGCTTTTTTTCTGCTCTGGCCGCTGGCGTGGTGCTGGCCGTTGTGGGCCTTGCCACTCTGCCCAGCTTCATGATGCTGCTGGGCAGCACCGAGACCATTCTGCCCCACGCCTGCGCTTATGCACGACCCATCCTCATTGCAGCCCCGCTTATGATCTCCAGCCTTGTGATGAACAACATCCTGCGCTATGAGGGCAAGGCGAACTTTGCCATGATCGGCCTTGTGACCGGCGGCGTGCTGAACATTGTGCTGGACCCCATCTTTATGTTCGGCTTGGGCCTTGGCACCGCCGGTGCAGGCATTGCTACGGCTCTCAGCCAAAGCATCAGCTTCTGCATCCTGCTGTCCATGTTCCTGCGGGGCAAAACCGTCAGTCAGTTCCGTATTGCTGCCGTCACCCGTGAAGCGCGGGAGTTCGGCATGATCCTGGTGGGCGGCGCGCCCAGCTTTGGCCGCCAGGGCCTGCAGAGCATCGGCGGCATGCTGCTGAACATTGCCGCCCGCAGCTACGGCGATGCCGCTGTGGCCGGTATGAGCATCGTTTCCCGCATTTTCATGTTCATCATCTCGGTAGCCATTGGCGTTGGGCAGGGCCTGCAGCCGGTGGCCGCGTTCAACTACGGTGCACGCAAATTCCGCCGGGTGCAAAAAGCCGCAGTTTTTACCATGGGTGCAGCCTTTTGTATGCTGGTGGTGCTGGTGAGCCTGTGCTGGGTCAACAGCGATGCCCTCATCCGCCTGTTCCGTGATGACCCGGATGTTACCGCCGTGGCGCTGCCCGCCTTCCACTATCAGTGCCTTGCCATTCTGCTGCAGCCGGTCATTGTGGTGGCAAACATGACCTTCCAGAGCGTGGGCAAAGCCGGGCGCGCCACCTTTCTGGCCTGTTGCCGTCAGGGCGTGTTCTTCATTCCGCTCATCCTCATTCTGCCCCGCACTTTCGGCCTTGTGGGCGTAGAGATCTGCCAGCCCATTGCGGATGCGCTCACCTTTATTGTTTCCCTGCCGTTCCTGCTGGCCTTTCTCAAGCAGCTGGACCGGATGGACGATGCTGAAAAAGCCAAAGCACAGTCCTGAAAGTCTGTCATAAAACTGTAATCAACAGCCGCGTTTTCCTGCAATGGAATGCGCGGCTGTTTCGTATTATAATTGAACTGGAAAACCTTTCCGGCTTTCTTTTAAACTTTGTTCCTTTCCATACTGTAAGGAGTGATCTTTATGAAGCGTAACGTTTGCCGCATAGGCAGCGCTGCTGTATGCGCTGCCCTGTGCCTTACCCTTGGCTGCAGCTGCAGCGTGCTGCCGCCCGCTTCCGGCAAGCCTGCTGCTCCTGCTTCCTCAGTGCCCACCGATGCACACGGGGATCCGCTTTACGACAGCTCCCGGCTGGACGACGGAAAGCTGCGGATGCTTTACGGTTACGACAATTCCGGCGGTGCCTGCACCGTTCTGTGCGGCAGCAAGGTGCTGTACCAGTCCTTCCGCAGCGAGAACGTGAACCTTCTGCAGGACACCGTGACCGGTGAGACCAACTACTGGTTCCGCACCTGGGCCGACCCGGACGCTTATTGCGGACGGCGCAGCGGCCTGTTTGACAAAGACGGCAATGAAGTCATGACCTTTGAGGGGGAGCAGAACGCCTCCATGCAGAACGGTCTGCTGGTGCTGCAGGAAGCCCACGCCGTGAACGGCAGCTACGAAAACGGCTACGACGATTACGGCACCTGTCAGGTGATCGACCTTTCCACCGGCGAACGTCTGCCCGTGCCGGATGGCGCATACCGCTGCATCGTGTGCGGGGACAGGCTGGTGTTCACCTGCTATGCCCGCCCAGCAGACCTTGCCGAGGACGCATGGGACGATGAACCCGCCCTGCACAGCTGGATCATTATACAGACGAAAGACGGTACACAGACTTACGGCGCAGATGCCACTACTGCCCTGAGCCTTTCCTATGCACCGGACGTTCTGACCGACTGGGTGGAGCTGGACACCTGCCACGCCAGCGGCGAGCCAACGGACGAAACGCTCTATAACCCCGCCACCGGCGAAGTCTTCACCGGCTTCCGACAGGTATGCGGCAGCGGCACCGCCTGCTTCGAGACCAGCGATGGCCGCTACGAGCTGCGGGATCTCGCCACCGTGGACCGCACCCTCATTGGCACCTTCGACGACCAGCCCAGCAGCTATTTCCCGGGCTATGTGGTCACATGGCGCACGAGCGGCGACTTCGGCTATGATCTGCACGACCTTGTTACCGGTGAGGTGACACCGCTGTACGCTTCCAGCGTCATGAGCGACACCATCGCCCTTTACTATGAGGACGGACGGTTGAAGGTGTTCAACACCGAAACCGGCGATTTGATCACCGATACCACCGTGGAGCCAGTGGAGGGCCAGCAAAGCGTGATGATGGATAACAAGGGTGACGGCTACGTCTGGCTGGAGCTGCGGGATAACGATAACTTTGAGACCACCGCCACCCGCGTGTACGGCCCCGAGGGCCTTGTCTCCGACCTGACCCATCTGCAGGACAAGTATTATGCCCTGAACTATCTCATCACCACACCGGAGGGCAGGCCGCTGTACTGTGGCAACGCCAATGCGCCCAGCAGCAACGGCTCAATGTGTGACGTGCTGGATGAAAACGGCAACATTGTGTTCTATGGCCTTGGCAGCTGCTACAGCTACTACGACAACAGCCTGAACCAGCTGCCAGAACACGTGTTCGTTGCAAAACGCGGCTTTTACTACGGCTGGATGGACACGAACGGCAAATGGCTTTACTGCCAAAGCATCTTCTCTTCCATCAACGCCGACGATGAAATGGGCTATTGAGCCAGACTTTGGAGACTAACTATTAAAAGTCAAGCCCCAAAATGAAAAAATCCGTCTGCCGACCGCTGCCCCTGACAAACAGCAT
>NZ_WKZJ01000006.1:0-148973 GCF_009679715.1 Faecalibacterium sp. BIOML-A1 | reverse complement strand
CCTTTTCAGGGCCCTCAAAATCGAACAATATCTACTCTTCTCGTTTGTTACCTGTCCGAAAGATCTCCATCTTCGATGTCGCTCTTTCGCCTGACTCCTTAGAAAGGAGGTGATCCAGCCGCAGGTTCTCCTACGGCTACCTTGTTACGACTTCACCCCAATCACCAGTTTTACCTTCGGCGGCGTCCTCCTTGCGGTTAGACTACCGACTTCGGGTCCCCCCGGCTCTCATGGTGTGACGGGCGGTGTGTACAAGGCCCGGGAACGTATTCACCGTGGCATGCTGATCCACGATTACTAGCAATTCCGACTTCGTGCAGGCGAGTTGCAGCCTGCAGTCCGAACTGGGACGTTGTTTCTGAGTTTTGCTCCACCTCGCGGTCTTGCTTCTCTTTGTTTAACGCCATTGTAGTACGTGTGTAGCCCAAGTCATAAAGGGCATGATGATTTGACGTCATCCCCACCTTCCTCCGTTTTGTCAACGGCAGTCTGGCCAGAGTCCTCTTGCGTAGTAACTGACCATAAGGGTTGCGCTCGTTGCGGGACTTAACCCAACATCTCACGACACGAGCTGACGACAACCATGCACCACCTGTCTCCTTGCTCCGAAGAGATTACATATTTCTATGCCTGTCAAGGGATGTCAAGACTTGGTAAGGTTCTTCGCGTTGCGTCGAATTAAACCACATACTCCACTGCTTGTGCGGGCCCCCGTCAATTCCTTTGAGTTTCAACCTTGCGGTCGTACTCCCCAGGTGGATTACTTATTGTGTTAACTGCGGCACTGAAGGGGTCAATCCTCCAACACCTAGTAATCATCGTTTACGGTGTGGACTACCAGGGTATCTAATCCTGTTTGCTACCCACACTTTCGAGCCTCAGCGTCAGTTGGTGCCCAGTAGGCCGCCTTCGCCACTGGTGTTCCTCCCGATATCTACGCATTCCACCGCTACACCGGGAATTCCGCCTACCTCTGCACTACTCAAGAAAAACAGTTTTGAAAGCAGTTTATGGGTTGAGCCCATAGATTTCACTTCCAACTTGTCTTCCCGCCTGCGCTCCCTTTACACCCAGTAATTCCGGACAACGCTTGTGACCTACGTTTTACCGCGGCTGCTGGCACGTAGTTAGCCGTCACTTCCTTGTTGGGTACCGTCATTATCTTCCCCAACAACAGGAGTTTACAATCCGAAGACCTTCTTCCTCCACGCGGCGTCGCTGCATCAGGGTTTCCCCCATTGTGCAATATTCCCCACTGCTGCCTCCCGTAGGAGTCTGGGCCGTGTCTCAGTCCCAATGTGGCCGTTCAACCTCTCAGTCCGGCTACCGATCGTTGCCTTGGTGGGCCGTTACCTCACCAACTAGCTAATCGGACGCGAGGCCATCTCAAAGCGGATTGCTCCTTTTCCCTCTGTTCCATGCGGCACCGTGGGCTTATGCGGTATTAGCAGTCGTTTCCAACTGTTGTCCCCCTCTTTGAGGCAGGTTCCTCACGCGTTACTCACCCGTTCGCCACTCGCTCGAGAAAGCAAGCTCTCTCTCGCTCGTTCGACTTGCATGTGTTAGGCGCGCCGCCAGCGTTCGTCCTGAGCCAGGATCAAACTCTTTATAAATGATATTTATCACTTAAAAGTGTTAAATCTTGTTCGCTCAGCACGCAATCGCTTGCGTCCTGTGTGAATTACTTTTGGAATTGTTTTTAGTGTTTTTCCAAACACTTAAAAGGTTCCTTACAAGTTTTTCGATATTGTTCAATTTTCAAGGTCCTGTAGCGCCTCAGCCTTGCGGCTGACGACCTGTTCATTGTACCACTGAAGTGGTTTTTTGTCAAGCCTTATTTTTTAGAAGCTTTTGAACTTTCTGAACTTGGAACACTTCAAGCATCTCAGTGTCAACTGGTGTTTTCAGCGTCTATTGGTTCTTTTCAAGGGCTTCCTGCTGAGGCTTCGGAAGTCATTCTTTTGCCTCAGCGCTTGGCGCTCAAGTATAATACCACACCCCTGCCTCCTTGTCAACACTTTTTGACGGATTTTTTCCATTTTCTTTGCAGAATAAAGGATCTCCCTGTTTTTCACCCGTTTCAGGGCGTGCCTTTTTCTTGACAAGGCGGCGGGCAGAACGTATTATGGAATCATCCCCCAGCATCCTGTGTAAGGTAGCTATACTTATTCTATCAGGGAGAAGCGCCATGTCCTGTGTCAGTATCCGCGGCGGGCGCGCTATTATATTATATATACATTATATTGCGCTGCAGAGGAGGGCTTTGTTTTATGATACTCACCGTCAACATTGGCAACACCCACATCACCGTGGGCGGCTACGAGCAGGATACTCTGCGTTTTTGTGGACGGCTGCACTCTGATACCGCCGCAACGGTGGACGAATACGCCATCCGTCTGGTGAATCTGCTCTCTCTGCACGGTGCATCGCCGGCACAAATTGAAGGCGGTATTCTGGGCAGTGTAGTGCCCGTGCTGAGCGGCCGGGTTCTTTCCGCTTTGCGCATCCTCTGCAATGCGCGCATCCTGACGGTCGGCCCCGGCCTGAAAAGCGGCATCAAGCTTCGGCTGGACAACCCCGCCCAGCTGGGCGCCGAGCTTTTATGCGGTGCTGTTGCTGCACTGGCAGAGTGTTCCGGGCCGCTGGTGGTGATCTCAGCCGACACCGCTATCTCCATGATGGCAGTCAATGCCAAGCAGGAGCTTGTGGGCGGAGTGATCCTGCCCGGGCCGCAGCTCTCGCTGAGCGCACTGGTAAAGAACACCGCTCAGCTGCCGCAGATCGACCTTGCCGCAAAGGCTCCTGCATCCATTCTGGGCAAGAGCACCTCTTCCTGCCTGCAGAACGGCTTTGTACTGGGCACCGCCAGCCTGCTGGACGGTCTGGCGGAACGTTTCTGCGCAGAGCTTGGCCCGCAGACAGCATTCTATGCCACCGGCAATCTGCCCATTCCCATCCGGGAAGCATGCTGCACCCCCATTCTATACCGGGAGACCCTCATCACAGACGGGCTGTACCGCATCTGGATGAAAAACAAAAAAGGATAACTCGAATCCTCCCGACGCACTGAAAAAAGAAAAACCAGAACACGAATGTGTTTTACGGGTTTCAGGACAGTTCGATTTTTCCCCGGATGAACAGTAGTCCTCTTGTTAGACATTCCTACAGGTTGGCAACCGCAGGCTAAGCAAAGCCGCGCTGTGGCTTTGCTTGCGGCGCTGCGCGCCGCCGCCTTGTTCGAATCCTCCCGGCGCACCGTAAATCGCAGCCTGTTGTTAGACATTCCTACACGCTGGGAACCGCGCACTAAGCAACAGCCCGCTGGGCTGATTGCTTGCCCTGCTGTGCAGGGCCTGACGGGTTGCGTTTGCTGATTTTTCTGCAGCCCCTTGGCAGGGCTTTGAAAAATCAGAACGCGGCCCCAACAACTCCTCCCTGTTTCAGCCGCTGGCTGCGGTCGTCGTCGTTGCTGTTCGAATCCTCCCGATCGCACAAAAAGAATCCCCGGCACACGAAAGTGTGTCGGGGATTCTTGGTGCGACCGGGAGGATTCGAACCTCTGGCCTTCCGGGTCGGAGCCGAACGCTCTATCCAGCTGAGCTACGATCGCACATATTTATTTCATCGGTGTAAAGTAGTATAGCACAGCCACACAAAAAAATCAAATATGAAATGTCGATGCTATCTTGCAAAAGCCGCAGCGGCCCATATAATAGAGGGTGTGCCCCGGTGTGCGCGGGCACGGTTTAGGTTAAAGGATAAAAAGAGAACATGAAATCAAATACCAAAACACTGACCGAAGGCCCTCTGGCCAAACAGATCTTTCTGGTCAGTCTGCCGCTGGCGCTTTCCAACCTGCTGCAGGTGCTGTTCAACATGTCGGACGTGGCCGTGGTAGGCCGGTTTGCAGGCTCTACAGCGCTGGGCGCGGTGGGTTCCACCAGCATCCTCGTCAGCCTGTTCACCGGCTTCCTGATCGGCCTGAGCGGCGGCATCAACGTGCTGGTGGCCCGCTTCTACGGTGCACGGCACGAGCACGATGTGGAAAAGACTGTCCACTCCGCCGCCATCGTCAGCCTGATCGCGGGTGTGGTGCTGCTGTTCGTCGGCCTGCTGGGTTCCCCCTTCATGCTGCGGCTGCTGAACACCAAGGACGACCTGCTGCCCGGTGCCATCCTGTACCTGCGGGTGTACTTCCTTGGTATGCCCGCTCTGGCCTTGTACAACTTCGGCAACGCTGTGTTCAGCGCCATCGGCGACACCAAAAAGCCGCTGATGTACCTGTCCATTGCGGGCGCACTGAACATTGCACTGAACCTGTTCTTTGTCATCGTGTGCCAGTTAAGCGTCATGGGCGTGGCGCTGGCCAGTGCCATTTCGCAGTGCGCCTCTGCCGGGCTGATCCTGCACGCTTTGACCAAAGTGCAGGACTGCTACGTGCTGGACACCAAAAAGCTGCATCTGGACCCTGCCACAACAAAGAGCATTCTGGGCCTTGGTCTTCCGGCCGGTTTCCAGAATGCCATTTTCGCCATTGCAAACCTGTTCATTCAGGCAGGGGTCAACTCCTTCGACTCTCTCATGGTCAAGGGCAACAGCGCCGCCGCCAATGCCGATGCCATGATCTACGACTGCATGGCCGCATTCTATATGGCCTGTGCAAGCTTTATGAGCCAGAACTACGGCGCTGGCAAGCCGGACCGCGTAAAGAAGAGTTATTTCATCAGTCTGGCCTACTCCTTTGGTGTGGGCCTGATCCTGGGCGGAAGCCTGTTCCTCTTTGGCCGCACCTTCCTTGCCCTGTTCACCACCGAGAGCGCCGTCATTGATGCCGGCATGAAACGCGTGGGCGTGATGGGCTTTGCCTACTGCATCTCCGCCTTTATGGATTGCACCATCGCCGCTTCCCGCGGACTTGGCAAGACTGTGGTGCCCACCATTATTGTGGTAATGGGTTCCTGCGTGTTCCGGGTGATCTGGGTATACACCATCTTCGCGCACTTTCACACCATTCCCTCGCTGTACGCACTGTACCCCTGCAGCTGGGCGCTGACCGCCCTTGCCGAGATCGTGTACTTCGCACACTGCTATAAGGAATCGATGAGGATTTTTGAGCAGCCAAAAGCTGCCGCATAAAGCACAAAAGCTCCTGTCTGAATGGGCAGGAGCTTTTGTGTTACTGAACTTTTACTTCACCGGCCAGAACGCGCTTGTAATCCTCATAGTTGCGGGCCAGCAGGGCGGGGGTATCCAGACCATATGGGCACTTGGCCTTGCACCGGTTGCAGTGCAGGCAGCCCTCGATCTTTTTCATCTTGGCCTGACCTGCGGGGCTGAGATGCTCTGCCGAGGGCGAACGCCGCAGCAGCAGGCTCATGCGGGCGCAGTTGTTGATCTCGATGCCTGCCGGGCAGGGCATACAATAGCCGCAGCCGCGGCAGAACTCGCCGCACAGCTCGGCACGATCCCCCTCAATGACGGCACGGATGTCGTCGGTCATGCGCGGCGGGTTGTCGATATAGGAGAGGAACTCGTCCAGTTCCCTTTCACGCTGCACGCCCCAGATGGGCAGAACTCCATCGAACTGCGCCTCAAAGGCATAGGCTGCGGCGCTGTTGGTGATCAGTCCACCGGACAGGCCCTTCATGGCGATAAAGCCCATATTTGCCGCCTTGCACTTGTTCACCAATTCCAGCTCCTGCTCACCGGAGATATAGCTGAACGGGAACTGCAGCGTCTCGTACAAACCGCTGTCAATGGCCTCGTGGGCCACCTTCAGGCGGTGGTTGGTGATGCCGATATGCCGGATTATGCCCTTGGTTTTGGCCTCCTGCATAGCCTCGTAGAGGCCGGAGCCGTCGCCTGGCTTCGGGCAGAATGCGGGATTGTGGAACTGGTACAGGTCAATGTAATCGGTGCGCAGATTGGTGAGTGAGGTGTGCAGATCCTTCCAAAAGTCCTCTGCGTTCTGCGCTGCCGTTTTGGTGGCGATATACACTTCCGTGCGGATGCCGTCAAAGGCTTCGCCCAGCTTCACCTCGCTGTCGGTGTAGGCGCGGGCGGTATCAAAAAAGCGGATGCCTGCCTTGTAAGCCTTGCGGGCCAGATAGACGGCATCTTCCTGCGAGATGCGCTGGATGGGCAGTGCGCCGAAGCCATTTTTGTTCACCGTGATGCCGGTGCTGCCAAGGGTGACCATATCCATAGCTGTTTCCTCCACTCGTGGGTGTAAAGACTCTCCTTTTTCATTATAAAACGAACGATTCTGCTGTGCAAGAAGTTAGGCAAAGCAAAAGGGCCTTTCCCGAAGGAAAAGCCCTCTTTGCTTACTTTTTACTGATAATCGTGGTTCAGGAACATCGCCTTGATGACCACCACCTCGTCGTATTCCTCCTGTTCCACCTGCACATCTGCGTTCAGGGACTTCAGGCGGTTTTCCACGGCAGTCAAAGCCTCCGGCACGGTGACGGCGCGGCCCTCTTCAATGGCATCGGCCATCTGCTTGAGCACGATGGGATGTGCGTAATGGCTGGGCACCGGGAAGGCACCGCTGGGGTAGTGCTTCACGTATTCTGCCATAGCAGCTTCGGCCTTCTCGGCCCGCTTCATGATGGCGCTGTGGTTGTTGTGGGCAGTGGGCAGCATGTTGTAGCTGGAGAACAGGAAGATGGCTGCAAAGCCAAACAGTGCAAAGTAGATGCCATAGCCGCCGGTGTGGGTGGTAACGGCATACAGGCCGTAGGCCGCGGAGACGATGCCCATAACAAAGATGGCAAGTGCCACATAGCGGTACACCGGCTTGCTTTGCAGCTGGGCGCGCTTGCGGCGCTCGGCTGCACTCAGCTCATCGGCGATTTCCGGCTTTGCTTCCAGATATTCCTTTGCCCTGCGCAGCACGGTGATGCTGTGACGGGCATCGTCGGTCAGCTCGCTTTCCGGCAGCTTGCGGGAGGCCTTTTCGGCTTCCTTCTTCTGCAGCATCTGCTCACCGGCTGCGCTGAGCAGATGGATCTGCGGCTGCTCTTTGGCCAACACCTCCAGCAGCTTGTCCACATCCCGCTCGTCCTTGAAGTTGCACTGCTTCTGCTTGCCGCCATCGTACTCCACCACAAGGTAGGCCATGGAGGCAAACATGCCCTTGCCGGTAAAGCCGCCGGAGCTCATAGCCACCCGCTTGAACACGCGGCTGATGCTGCCGTAGGGCAGATAATAGCGGCGGTCGATGTAAAAGCTGTTGAGGTACAGCGCCTTTTTGCCAACGCCGCAGGGGCCGATCTTTTTGCAGGACTTTCTGTCCTCCACCAGCTCCTGTTGATCAAGCTTTGCCATACCCAGCTGTGCAGGTTTGAAGATCATGGAAGTTCCCTTCTTTACTGTTAGTTTCCGGTCCAGCCGCAGATACTGCAGCCATTCCAAATAAAATCACCGGTTCTATTTTCGCACTGCAGCCCTCAAAATGCAACCCCTTCTGCTGCTAAGATTTGCACAAAAGGTTTGTCTGTTATGTCAAAACACCCCCGTCACTGCGGGGTGCAGCGGCGGGGGTGTCAGAGTTTAAGGCTTATGCGGTGCGGCAGACATCCTTATGCCTTCTGAGAAGCGGTGTGCTTCTTGGTGGCATGGATGAAGAGTGCCAGCATTGCGATTGCAAAGATGATGCCGATGGGGTATGCAACGGCGGTGTTGTAAGCGACCAGCTTGCCGTCTGCATAAGTATTGATCATCTTGCCCAGGCACTCAGGTGCCAGCACGAAGTAGGTGCAGGACACAGCGCTCATGAAGGTAGCGGGCACAGCGGTGATCCAGTAGTTCTTCTTCTCCTTGAACAGGTACATGGATGCAGCCCACAGAACGATCATGGCCAGCGTCTGGTTGGTCCAGCTGAAGTAGCGCCAGATCACAGTGTAGTTGATGAAGCCCAGTGCGTTGCCGATGCCCAGGAAAGCACCAACGCCCAGAACGGGGACACAGAGCTTCAGGCGGTTTGCGTAGCTGTCCTGATCGATCTTGAGCCAGTCGGCCAGGGTCAGACGAGCGGAACGGAACGCGGTATCGCCGGAGGTGACGGGGCAGATGACAACGCCGATCATTGCCAGAGCAATGCCAACGCCGCCCATGGTCTTTGCACACACGTCGTAGATGGCAGCAGACTGACCAGCAGCCAGAGCCTCGGCCAGACCAGCCATCTTGCCGTCGGTGATGGTGTACAGTGCGCAGCCGGCAGCGGCCCAGATCAGAGCGATGACGCCCTCGCAGACCATTGCGCCGTAGAACACGAAGTGGCCCTGCTTCTCACTCTTCATGCAGCGAGCCATCAGAGGCGACTGGGTGGAGTGGAAGCCGGAGATAGCGCCGCAGGCAACGGTGATGAACATGAAGCTCCAAATGGGAGTGCCCGACGGATGCATGTTGCCGAAGTTTGCCCAAATCTCGGGGATGGTGTAGGCGGGGTTGGTAAAGATGCCGAAGATAACGCCCACAGCCATGATGATCAGGCAGATGCCGAACACGGGGTAGATCTTACCGATGATGGCATCAATGGAAATAAAGGTTGCGATGAAGTAGTACACCAGAATGATGATCAGCCAGAACAGGGTGGTGGTCAGCAGACCGGACATGCCGCTGTTCTTGCACAGGGTAACGATCAGGCCTGCGGGGCCCACTGCGAACACGGTACCAACCATGATCAGCAGCACAACAGAGAACACACGCATGATGTTCTGCATGACAGGTCCGAGGTATCTGCCGGTGACCTCAGCGATGGATGCGCCATCGTTGCGCTCGCTCATCATACCGGAGAAGTAGTCATGCACACCACCTGCAAAGATGGTGCCGAAGGTGATCCACAGGAACACCACGGGACCCCACAGAGCACCCTGCAGTGCACCAAAGATGGGGCCCAGACCTGCAATGTTCAGCAGCTGGACGAGGAACAGCTTCCACTGGGGCATCACAACGTAGTCAACGCCGTCGTTGATGCGCACAGCAGGCGTTTCGCGGTCGTCCGGGCCGAACGTGTTGTCAACGATCTTGCCATAGACAAAGTAGCCGATGATCAAGAGCGCCAGACAGAGTAAGAAACTAATCATACCAGAAACCTCCTTTTTGATTCAAACCACAGCCAGCATTTTGCGTGCCCAGCTGCGGCTCTGACCAATCTCTGGCTTCATGTTAACACTTTTTTCATAAAGCAGTTAATATTTTTCTGGTATGGTTCCCATATCAAAAAGTATATGGCAAGATGCTTCCGCGGAATACCCGCAAAGAATTTTTATCGCGTTCACGACAAATTTTCTTAATTCCCCGGCAAAGACCTTTCCCGGAACCGGTCAAAACCGCTGCTGCCAAACTTTCCAGTCTGTTTTTGTGCAAGTTGCTCAATCGTTTTCGATTTTCTCCGCAAATCGTGATTTCTTTGCCTGAAATGCCGCAAAATACAAGGCACCCTCCACCGAGCCATTTCAGCGGAGGGTGCCTTATTCAGCAGATCATTTGTATATATGTTTGTATATATCGTGTCATGCCTTCTGGGCTGCCTTCTTCGTTGCGTGGAGGAAGACTGCCAGCATTGCAATGGCAAAGATGACACCGATGGGGTATGCAACGGCGGTGTTGTAGATGGTTGCGCCTTCTGCGGTCTTGGCGTTCAGCAGGCCGCCCAAGCATTCGGGAGCCAGAATGAAGTAGGTGGAAGAGACCGCGCTCATGAAGGTAGCGGGCACAGCGGTGATCCAGTAGTTCTTCTTCTCCTTGAACAGGTACATGGATGCAGCCCACAGAACGATCATGGCCAGCGTCTGGTTGGTCCAGCTGAAGTAGCGCCAGATCACGGTGTAGTTGATGAAGCCCAGTGCGTTGCCGATGCCCAGGAAAGCACCAACGCCCAGCACAGGAACACAGAGCTTCAGGCGGTTTGCGTAGCTGTCCTGATCGATCTTGAACCAGTCGGCCAGAGTCAGACGAGCGGAACGGAACGCGGTATCGCCGGAGGTGATGGGGCAGATGACAACGCCGATCATTGCCAGAGCAATGCCAACGCCGCCCATGGTCTTGGAACAGACATCATAAATAGCCTTGGACTGGCCCATGGCCAGTGCTTCGGCCAGACCGGTGTTCAGGCCGCCGGTCACCTCGTACAGACTGCAGCCAGCAGCAGCCCAGATCAGAGCGATAACGCCCTCGCAGACCATTGCGCCGTAGAACACGAAGTGGCCCTGCTTCTCACTCTTCATGCAGCGTGCCATCAGAGGCGACTGAGTGGAGTGGAAGCCGGAGATCGCACCGCAGGCCACCGTGATGAACATGAAGCTCCAGATGGGAGTGCCCGACGGATGCATGCTGCCAAAGTGATCCCAGATCTCCGGGATGGTGTAGGCAGGGTTGGTGAAGATGCCGAAGATGACGCCGATGGCCATGATGATCAGGCAGATGCCAAAGATGGGGTAGATCTTGCCAATGACGGCATCAATGGAGATAAAGGTTGCAATAAAGTAGTACACCAGAATGATGATGAGCCAGAACAGCAGCGAGGTGAGCACGCCGGAAGCGCCGCTCTGACTGCACAGCTCCACGATCAGGCCTGCGGGACCCACCGCGAACACAGTACCCACCATGATGAGCAGCACCACCGAGAACACGCGCATGACGTTCTGCATCACAGGGCCTAAGTACTTGCCGGTGATCTCGGCGATGGAAGCGCCGTCGTTGCGCTCGCTCATCATGCCGGAGAAGTAGTCGTGCACGCCGCCTGCAAAGATGGTGCCGAAGGTGATCCACAAAAAGACCACCGGGCCCCACAATGCGCCCTGCATGGCACCAAAGATGGGGCCAAGGCCGGCGATGTTCAGCAGCTGAACGAGGAACAGCTTCCACTGGGGCATCACAACGTAGTCCACGCCGTCATTGATGCGCACAGCAGGCGTTTCACGGTCGTCCGGGCCGAAGGTGTTGTCCACGATCTTACCATAGACAAAGTAGCCCACGATCAGGATCGCCAGACAGAGTAAGAAACTGATCATACCAGAAACCTCCTTTTTCTTTGTGCCGGAATTATGGAAGCATTTTCCATATTTTCCATTCATCCCGGCCAGCTTTCTGGGTCTATGTTAACATATTTTTCATAAAAGTGATAATATGCTTCTGGTATGGGGGCATATCAAAGACCATATAGCTGCAAAGTTTTTTAGCCGATGTTTCGTTTCTTTTTCGCTCGATTTATCAACAAAAAGACAGCCGCAGCGCATAAAGCGCTGCGGCTGTCGGCCAAATTCCTTTGCTTTCCGGTTTTTCCGCATTCCGATGTTTTGCCAGTTCTTAACCGGTTTCGGCGGTCATTTCACGGTCAGCGCCGCCTGCTTGTGCAGCAGCTGCACAAAGGTCTGCTCTTCCGGGCGCAGGGTTCCCCTGTCCGGATAGACCAGAACATCCTTCATGCGCTGGCGCTGGGCCGGGCACTTCCTGAGCACCAGATGGTATTGTTCCAGCGCCCGCTTTGGCATGGGCGAAGCCCACATATAGGCATTGGGCAGGTTCTGCAGGATGGAAAACTGGCTGCACCGCTCATACACATGGATGCGGCGGTTGGGGTTCGTATGCCAGCGCAGGCCGCTGTCCTCACCGCCGGGCAGCTGGAAATCACCGTGCAGGACTTCCATATAGCTGTTCAGCTGGGTGATGTCGGTCACTTCGCACTTTGCCAGCGGGCCTTCGCGGTTGGTCAGCAGCCGGTATTCAAACTCCATCACCGGCTCCCGGTGCAGGCCGTGACGGTCGCAGTAGCGGCGGTAATAATCCTCATCCTCCTCCGCGTAGCGCAGCAGGGCCAGATGATAGCCCCGCCGCAGTACATGGTCCAGCGCTTCCATGGAGCCGGATTCCCGGATATGCACCCGCAGCTGCTGGCTGTCTGCCATCTGCTGCAAAAAATCCACCGTCGCGTAGGAAGCGTAGGTGGCGTGGGGCAACACCACCCGCAGCTCCGCACAGCTGCTCTGCCGACTGCGGGCATCCAGATCCAGCCGGTCCACCTCGTCCAGCACCCGCTCTGCCTGCCGGATAAAATGCCGTCCCTGTTCGGTGGGGATCATGCCGGTGGACGAGCGCTCAAAGATGCGGATGCCGTATTCCTCTTCCAGATTCTTGAGCGCCTTGCTCACATTGGGCTGGGCCGCATACAGCTGCTTTGCCGCCGCGCTCACGGAGCCCCACTTGCGGATGGCCACCAGATAACGCAGTTCCGTAATATTCATGTGACTGCCCCCTGTTCCAAAAATCATTTCTATTTTATCAAGCCGGGCGGCCGGCTGTCAAGCCAAATGCGGTTGACGCGCCCCGCGCAGAGCTTTATAATAAAAATGCTGTATTTACAAAAAGGAGTTTAGCTGCTATGGAGACTACCTACCGCGTTCTGCGCATTGAAGAGCAGATGTATGGCTGCGAGGAGCTGCCCGCCGGTCAGCCGGTGCTGTGCGATGTCACGCTGGCCGATCCCGCCGGGGAGCGGCGCACCCTGCCCTACCCGGACAAAGAGCTCACCCGCCTTGGCATCGACGAGGGCAGCATGGTCGTCCTGACCGCAGACGGAACGCTGAAAAAGGCATAAACACAGGAGGAACACATGAAAAAGATCAAAACCTCTGCCCTGATCGGTCTGGGCGCACTGGGTATCCTGTTCGGGCGCAAAATGCCCGGCGTGCAGGTCATTGCCGATGAGGACCGCATTGCCCGCTACTCTGCCGAACCGGTCGTTTGTAACGGCGAAGAATGCAAGTTCTCTTACGTCACCCCTGCCGAGGGCAAACCGGTAGACCTGCTTCTGGTGGCCGTCAAGGCTACGGTGCTGGAACAGGCCATTCAGGACATTGCAAAGTTCGTAGGGCCGGACACCGTGATCCTCAGCGTGCTGAACGGCATCACCAGCGAGGAGCACATTGACGCAGCCTATCCCGGCCACACCCTGTGGAGCGTTGCCATCGGCATGGACGCCACCCGCACCGGGCGCACGCTGGTGTTCAATCAGGCGGGCAAGATCCAGTTCGGTGAGCGCAGCGGCGAGATGACCGACCGTGTGCAGGCCGTGGCTGACTATCTGGACGAGTGCGGCATTGCCAACGAGCCCTGTGGGGATATCCTTTACAAGCAGTGGAACAAGCTGATGGTGAATGACGGCCTGAATCAGGCCGCAGCCGCCTTTGACCAGCCCTACGGCGGCCTGCGCCAGCCCGGCGAAGCACAGGACATGATGCGCGCGGCCATGCAGGAGGTCATCCGGCTGGCGAACCTTGAGGGCGTGCCCCTGCCGCCGGACAACGATGTGAGGTTCATCGATGCCATGATGCCCACCTTTAACCCCGAGGGCATGCCCAGCATGCGGCAGGATGTGCTGGCAAAGCGCCCCACCGAGGTGGAGGAGTTTGCCGGTGTGGTGCGCCAGCGGGCCAAGAAGTACGGGATGCCCACCCCTGCCAACGACTTTTTCTACACCCGCATCCGCGAGATCGAGGCGGGATACGACCAGTAAGGAGCCACCCATGCATACGCTTTATTTCACCCGCCACGGAGAGACCGTCTGGAACGTTGAAAACAAGATCTGCGGCATGACCGACAGCCCCCTCACCGAGCGGGGCCGCCAGCAGGCCCGGAAGCTGGGCGAAGCCGTCAAAGCCAGCGGGGTGCACATCGATGAGATCCTGTACTCTCCCCTGTCCCGCGCCGCCGACACCGCCATGGCCATTGCCGAGGCCACCGGCCTGCCCGCCCGGTGTGAGCCGCGCCTGCGGGAGCAGTGCTTTGGCAAATACGAGGGCACGCCCCGCAACGGCGGCGAGTTCCGCGTTTCCAAGACCCACTTCGCCGACCGCTACGACGGCGGCGAGAGCATGATGCAGCTGGCCCAGCGCATCTATAACCTGCTGGACGAGCTGAAGGCTGACACCGGCAAGACCTATCTGCTGGTGGCCCACAACGGCATCGCCCGGGTGGTGCAGTCCTATTTCTACGATATGACCAACGAGGAATACGCAGCTGCGGGCATCAAAAACTGCGAACTGGTGGAATATCATTTTGAATGATGTTCGCAAAACGATTTAAAATGCCCTCCGCTTCGCTCTGGGCATCTTTAGCGGAACGATTATTTTTATAGAAAGAAAGCCGGAAAATCTGCGGATTTTCCGGCTTTCGCTTTTCACGGGAGGGAACTGGACGGCAAAGTTACTGGCTCGAGTACAAAGCTTACGAGCGCGCCCGCTCCCCTGCGGGGAGCTGCCGCAGCAGCGGCTGAGGGGCCTTGAAATCGGCGGAACACAAAAAATCCTTTAGCGGAGCGGCTTGGATTTTTTGTATGGAGCCCATCTTCTTTGGGGTTACTAGGGGCGTGTAGCCCCTAGTTTGCAACGGCGACGACCGCGGCCAGTGGCCGAAACAGGGAGGAGCTGTTGGGGCAGCGGCCTGCAGAATGCGAGTGCCGTCCAAGGCACAAAGCAGACGCAGGGAGCCGCAACCCGCCGCCTCCCGCGCCTCGAAAGTAGCGGAGACCTTGCCGCGCTGAACGCGCGGTATTTGCTACGCAAACCGGTCTGCGGCTTAAAAGCCCCACTGGGGCTTTCATGCCCTGCGGGCACCGCCGTCCTTTCTGGTTCTCTTTTGGCACGCAAAAGAGAACATACCCGGCGGCAATGCATTTTGCAAAAGGCATCAAACTTTAAACACGCAACTACGCTCTGTGCGGGAAGCATCCCCCGTATCATAAAAATCAGCCTTTATACAGCCCAAACAGCTTGAGCAGCTTCTGCCAGAAGGTCAGGGTCACAGCCGCTGATTCCGGCTGGGCAGCCGGGGCTGGGGCCGTGATGGCAGTGGTCTGCAGCGCAAACTGCACCGCGCCCACCTCGGTGTTCTCTGCCGAGGTGAAGCTCTGCACCTCCCCGCCGCCGGAAAGACTGTTCAGCAGGCCGTCCAGCTGGGCACCCATGTCGATGTCGGAAACGCTGCTGCGCAGCTCGCCGGTGCCGCCGGTCAGCTGAGACGCTCCCTCCGCCAGCTGCGCAACGCCCGCCTTCAGCTGGGCTACGCCGTCGGTGTAGGCGTTCAGGCCGTCGTCCAGTTGGACGTACTGGGCGGCAAGCTGGTTCACGCCGTCGGTGAGCACCGAGAGATTGCCCAGCATCCCAGTAAGCACACCGGCCAGCTGACGCACCCCGGCATCAAACTCGCCGTAGCTGCCGTTCAGGGTGCTGCTGCCCTCGTGCAGCTGGGCAATTCCGCCGTTCACGGTGTCGAGATAGGTCTGCATGGCATCGATGTTGGCCGTAGACCCCTGCAAAAGCAGGATCACATCCTTGAGCTGCGGCATCATCCACACCATGCCCTGCAGCTGCTGGATGGCCTTGGCGTTGCCCTCCTTTACCACGTCAAGGTCAAGGCCGTTCTCTTTCAGGATGGCCTTGTAGGCTTCAAAGCTCACCTGCTGCTCCAGCTGTGCCGCGCCCTCATCCAGCCGGGCAATGCCGTCCCGGATCTGGGTGGAGGCATCCAGCAGGGTGTTCAGCTCGTCGGTGGAGGCAGAGATGCCGTTCAGCGCGGTCTGCATCTGGGTGAGGGCGGCACGCACCCGGGCTGAGCCGCCGGTCAAGGCACCGGAATTGCCGTTCAGGGTGTCGATGCCCGCCTGCACCTGCGCAATGCCGTCTGCCAGCGCGTTGGCACCATCGTCCAGCTGAACGGAGCCGCTCTGCAGCTGTTCCAGTATCCCGGTCAGGTCCATATCCCCGAGGTCGAGGTTCAGGTTCAGCCGCACGCCGTTCAGGGAAACGGCGTCCATGGCAAAGTCCGTCACATCGGCGGTGACGGTCACGTCGCTGTCCGCGCCCGGCAGCAGGATGTAGGAAAGCTGCTTTTTGCTGCCCACATTCGCCACCGTAGCGCCCGGCGCGCTGATGTTCCGGGCAAGGCCGGTGTCCAGACTCATGGTCACCTGCAGCGCGTAGTCGTCAAAAAAGCTGCCGGTGCAGTCCGGGTTGCGGCTCACCTGCAGCCGGATGGAAAGGGCACCGCTTTTGCCGCCCAGCTCGTCGGGGCGGATCTCTGCCCCGTCCAGCGTATAGGTCAGCTTTACCACCCATGGCAGGGCCGTGGCGGCGTCCATGGTGCCCTCATAATAGAGCTTGCCGTCCTCGGTCACATGCACCGTGACCGTATCGCCGCTCTGCTCCACGGCATCGCTCGTGGTCATGTTGCGCACGGCAGTGTAGCTGCCGTGGTCCGCAACGGTATCCCCCGCCTGCACGGAAAAGCTGTTCACGGCGTACACGCCGGTCACAGCACCGGAGGCCGTCAGGTTTGCATAAATGACCTCTTCCTTGGCAGCGGAGGCTGCTGCAAAAGCCGGCAGACTGCTGCCCGCCAGCAGGCAGCCTGCCAGTGCCAGCGCCGACACCCGGCGCACAAATCGATGTTTCATCTCGGTCAAGCCTCCTTCGGCTGTCTTTTCTTTTTTATAATGAGCGGGTCGGCCAGATACAAAAAGCCCGGCAGTGCCGAAAGCACGATGGCCAGCGACACCAGACTGCCCACGCCCAGAAAATTGCCCAGCTGGCCCAGCAGCTGGTTTGTGGAAATGGCTCCCATCAGGAAGCCCACCACCGCCATGGCGCTGCCGGTGGTGCTGACCGAGGTGGTCACAGCGGACACCGTGGCCGCAACGGCTTCTTTGCGGCCCAGCGTCTCGCGGAACTCCTGATAGCGGTCGGAGAAGAGGATGGCGTAATCCACCGTAGCACCCAGCTGCACCGAGCTGATGATGAGATAGGCAATGTAGAACACGTACTGGCCCCGGAAGTACGGGATGGCCAGATTGATCCAGATGGCGGTCTCGATGCTGAGCACCAGGATCACTGGCAGCAGCAGCTGGCGCTTCATAAGGAGCAGGATCAGGAATACTGCGCCGATGGCCAGCAGGTTCACCTTGACCATGTCGGCCGTGATGGTGTCCATCAGGTCATAGGTGCTCACGCCCTGACCGGCCAGATAATAATTGTCCGGGTAATATCGCTGCACCGTGGCGCGCACCCGCTCCACCAGCGCAAAGGCCCCATCGCCCTCGGTGTCGGCATCCACCGTAAGCACCATGCGGGTGTAGCCGCCGGAGACCAACAGCCCCAACGTATCCCCGGGCACGAACTCCGGCGGAATGGACGCGCCTGCGTTGTCCACATAGGAAAGGATGCCGGTCACCTCCGGGATGGCGTGCAATGCATCCGAAAGCTTTTGCTGCGTGGCGGTGTCGCCCTCTGGCACCAGTACAACGTAGGTGTCGCTGCGGCCAAAGGTCTCCTCGATGGCGGCGGTGTCCGCACCCAGACGGGTGTTCTCGCCAAACATGTGGGCGGCACCGTAGTAATACTGGTTCGAGTTGGAGGCCAGATAGCTGGGCACCATCAGAATGACCAGCACCAGCGCCATGGGCAGCATGATGCGGGCCACAAAGCGGCCAAACTTGTCAAAGCTGGGCAGCAGTGGCCTGTGGTAGGTCTTATCCATCCACTGATACGCTGCCAGCGTGAGCGCTGGCATAAAGGTGAACACGGTGACAAGGCTCAGCACCACGCCCTTTGCCAGCGCAAGGCCCAGATCCGGGCCGATCTGGAACTGCATGAGCACCAGTGCCAGAAAACCGATGACGGTGGTCAGGCCGCTGGACAGGATGGAGCCGGTGGATCTGCACAGGGCATCCACCATGCACTCCTCCGGGCTGGCATCCGGGTTTTCAGCCCGGCACTCCGCAAAGCGGTGGATCAGGAACACCGAGTAGTCCAGCGACACCGCCAGCTGCAGGATGCTGCCCGCCGCGTTGGTGACAAAGGAGATGGTGCCGAAGATGAGGTTCGTGCCGTTGTTGAGCAGGATAGCCGCGCCAAGGCCCGTCAGCACCAGCAGCGGCTCCGCCCAGGAATCGGTGGTCAGGATCAGGATGAACAGCACATACACCACCGCGATGGCGGCGATCTTTGCCACCTCGGTCACGGTGGAGTTGGTGGCAACGGCAGTGGAGACCGCCGCGCCCTCCAGCGCGTTGCCCTCCCCGATCAGCTCCCGCACGGCAGCCACGGCTTCCAGACGCTTCTCGTCCTCCACCGTCACGGTGAACAGGGCGCAGCCATCCTTATAATAGCTCTCCACCGTGGCGGTGTCCTGCATCTGCAAAGGCACCGTCACATCCAGACTGTCGTCCAGCCATGCAACGGAGGACACTCCGTCGATGGCGGCAAGTTTTTCCTTGTACTCCAGCGCCTGCGGCACCGTGACATCCCGCACCATGACCCGCATATTGGGGATGCCGCCAGTGAAAGCACCGTTCATCACCTCGATGGCGGTGGTGGAGGGGGATTCCGGCGGCAGGTAGTCGTTGATATCATAATCTACCTTTACCTGACGCACAGCGAACACGCTCAGTACAGCCGCCAGTGCAAACACCGCCAGCACCAGCCTGCGGCGGCGCACGATGGCGGTATAAAAACGTTTCATCAAAACAGGAGTTCTCCTTTCCGGATCCATAAAAAAACTTTTATCATTCTAACAGGTTTGATAAAAGTTAGAAAGAGACAGTTTATGAATTTTGACCCTCGAATGCCGATTTTTTGATTTTTCTGCCTTGACAACAAAAATAAATTCTGATATGCTCTTTTTCGGTTCATCGGAGGACCGTTTTCAACGTAATTTGAAACGGGCCGGATAAGATGCCGTGCAGACAGCGCCCCGCCGGAGGTTTCGTTGCCGTAGTGACGAAGCAGATCGAGGCCGGGCGTGCACTCACGGACATTTATCCGGCCCGTTTTTGCACCTTGTGCAGAAAGGAGGACGCCATGTCCAAGCAGCGGATCCAGCTTTCCGATCATTTTACCTATTCCCGCCTTTTGCGGTTCGTGCTGCCCTGCATCGGCACCATGCTGTTCACCTCCATCTACGGCATCGTGGACGGCCTGTGTGTCTCCAACTTTGTGGGCAAGACGGCCTTTGCGGCGGTCAACCTCATCATGCCGCTGCCCATGCTGCTGGGCACCATCGGCTTTATGCTTGGCACCGGCGGCAGCGCCATCGTGGGCATCACGCTGGGCGAGGGCGACCAGAAAAAGGCCGACCGCTATTTCACCCTGTTCCTGCTGGCGGCTCTGGTCTCGGTCAGTGTGCTGGCCGTGCTGGGCATTGTGTTCCTGCGGCCCATTGCCGTGCTGCTGGGCGCCAAGGGGGAGCTTTTGGACTATGCGGTGCGCTATGGACGCATCCTGATGGTGTCCCTGCCCACCTTTGCGCTGCAGAATATGTTCCAGAGCTTTTTCGTCACCGCCGAAAAGCCGCACCTCGGCTTCTGGTTCACCGTGGGCGCGGGCTGCACCAACATGGTGCTGGATGTGCTGATGGTGGGTATCTGGGGCTGGGGCGTGGAGGGCGCGGCCATTGCCACCTTTATCAGCCAGCTGGTGGGCGGCGTACTGCCGGTGTTCTACTTCATCGACCGCAGCAACTCCAGCCGCCTGCACCTGTGCAAGACCAGTTTTTACAGCAAAGTACTGCGGGATGCCTGCATCAACGGCTCTTCCGAGCTGATGACCAACCTTTCCATGTCGCTGGTCAATATCCTGTATAACTTCCAGCTGCTGCGTCTGGCCGGTGAGAACGCCGTGGCCGCCTACGGCGTCATCATGTACGCAGCCTTCCTGTTCGTGGCGGTGTTCGTGGGCTATGCCGTGGGCAGTGCACCCATCGTCAGCTTCCACTACGGTGCCCGCAACCACGCCGAGGTGCACAACCTCTACCGGAAGAGCCTGCGGCTCATCGCCGTGGTGGCTGTGACCCTGACGCTGGCTTCCATGTTCATCATCCCCTGTGTGGCGCGCATTTTCGTGGGCTACGATGCGGAGCTGCTGGCCCTGACCAGCCGGGCCTTCCGGCTGTATGCGCTGAGCTTCCTCATCATGGGCTTCAACGTGTACGCGTCCTCCTTCTTCACGGCGCTGGGCGACGGCGTGACCAGCGCGCTGATCTCCTTTTTGCGCACGCTGGCGTTTCAGGTGATCGCCATTCTCCTGCTGCCGCTGCTGCTGGGCATCGACGGCATCTGGCTGGCCGTCACCGCCGCCGAGCTGGCGGCTCTGGCCGTGAGCGCCGCCATGCTCCTCACCAAGGACAAGGTGTTCCATTACCGAAAGGTGTAAACTGTTTATCTATATTCTTTCTATTAAACGCATAAACGCAGAAATTCGACAAATAAACGAATTTCTGCGTTTATTTTTGTCTATCATCTCCATTGAAGCCCGCATATGACCATATTATACTTAATCAAAATAATGTTTTTGTTCGCAAGGAGGTTTTATATGAAACGCAGAAAATTTCTGGTCTCGTTACTGCTGGCACTGCTTATGCTTCCGTTACACGTATTCGCTGAAGAGCCCACCTATGACCTATGCATTTACTGATGCGGAAGTTCTTGCACGTGGACAGCTGTATTATTCTTCTCTAAACCAGTTTTTCAGCAATGTTGCAAATGATAACGGCAATGCCGCCGAAGTCACCTTGACCGGTGCCATTGGTTTTTGTGACACAGATTACTGGGTTCAAAGCGAGTTTGATGCAAGAGTTGCTCAGGGTACTACATATGGTCCTTGTCTTTATATCGAGTATGTTGTGACCGACCAGAACGGCCACAGTAAAACTGGCTATTCCTATGATTTGCTACCCGTTGGCGGACATTTCAACGAAGGTCTTGCCAAACTCAACTATACAACTGCTGTTAAAAACTTTTCGGGTGGTTCCGGCATCAGCATTTTAGGAAACAACTTTGTCAAAGACTCTCTCAATTACAAAGTTCGCATTGACCTTTCTGATTATGCCGCCAAAGGGTACTCCACTACTAAAACACAGGTCGACGCTGCCCGTGCGGCAAAAGTGGCTTCTATTGTGGAAACACCTGAGCGCTACTACGCCAACCTTGAAAAACTTTTAATGACATTTGATTCCAATACTCAGACAAACGAAGTTATCGTTTGCGTAAAGGGCATCTATACAGATGATGAACTTGCTTCTATCAGCTATACCGATGACAGTAAGATTCAGTACTGGCTGGACTACACTACCGTAAATCTCAACTTGAAACAGGTTCGTGTTAAGAAAGCCTACTCTGTACTTGGCTCTATTACTGTTATCGGCAATGCAAGTGAATATAATAAAATGGCTTTGATTGCAAACGGCAGAAATCCTTCTTACACTGAGATTGCACCCGGTATGTATCGCAATGCGGATGGCTGGACAGTTTTCCGTGTCAATCTGAGCGATTATACCGCCAAAGGCTATGTTTACTGAACTTTAATTTCTTCTAAAGATCCCCTGCTTTCTGCGAAACGGCGAAAAGCGGGGGATTTTTTTGGTGATTCTGGCTCTGCCGCTGGCAGCAAAATCGTGTTAGAATGGACACAGCTTCTTATTCACTGTTTTACGAGGGATCATTATGACATTGTTTTTGACCAGCAGCCCCAGCGGCTGCCCCTTTGAGCCGGGGCCGGATATTCCGGTGCTGGACACGCGCAACCACTTTGTGGCGAACCTGCGGGCCGTCTGGCCGGATCACGCCGTGCTGGGCCTTGCCATTGCGGCAGACCCCTATGCCTACGAGCAGAACGACGAGATGTGCCGGGTGTTTGCCCAGAGCTTTGCGAACGCCCACCTGCCCCTGACGGCGCTCATCCCCTGTGATGCCCGCAATGCCGAGGAGATCGGTTCTCTTTTGCCCCAAAGCGGCTTTGTGATGCTGTGCGGCGGGCACGTGCCCACCCAGAACCACTTTTTTGCTCAGCTGGGCCTGCCGGGGCTGTTCCACAACTACCACGGCATCGTGCTGGGCGTGAGTGCCGGCAGCATGAACGCCGCCCACATCGTGTACGCCGCGCCCGAGGAACCGGGCGAAGCCGCCGACCCGCACTACTCCCGCTGGATGAACGGCCTTGGCCTGACCGAGACCCGCATCCTGCCCCACTACCAGTTCATCCGGGATCATGTGCTGGACGGGCAGAAGATGGAGGACATCGCCCTTGCCGACAGCAAAAAGCGGCATTTTCTCGCTTTGCCGGACGGCTCGTATATTCTGTGCGCCGACGGCAGCGAGGCGCTGTACGGCAGAGGCTGGTACTTTGCGGACGGGATGATGGAAGAGATCAACGAGGATGAAGATGTATTACCACTGAGATAATGGACTGATTCTCCCACAGGAAAGGCCCCCTATTACGTAGTAATAGGGGGCCTTTCCTGTGGGTAAAAAAATCAAGAGTGGAACATCTTTTTCAAGATATGCCACTCTCTACAAAAGCTTTTGCTTTTCAATTGTAGAAGATATTATATCAGAAGTTTAGGTGTTTGTCAATAGGTTTTTTATAACTTTTTCCTGAAATTTATAAACGCCTACGATCTTTGTATTTGTCCTAAAATATTCTTTATGCCGTACAACTCTTCCTTCCAAAAATTCCTGAAGCTCCTCATAACGCTTTTTTCTGGAATTGACCGGCATCAGACAGTCGTATACATACAACAGCGTAATAAAGCTGTTTGTAAATTTGCAGTTCATATTGTTGACGCGCGATGTTTTAGAGATTTCCGGCATAGCTCCAATAAAGTTTGAAATTTCGCTGTTCACCTGCTTTGTTGCATCGATTCTCTCTGTCATCTTATTCAGCAGGCAGTTGCTGTGTGCCGATGCATTGCGGACATCCCGTACGGTGTTCATCAATGTTCTATTCACGATTTTTACGTTATATCGTTTCTCGCAGAAATAGCAGAAATACAGCAGGTCTCCAAATGAAATCAGCTCCACAAACACCCAGATGGGGAAATACGGGTAATACTTTGCAATCAGGTCCTTGCAGTACTCTCCAGCCTTATGCCTGCGTATCCCTTCCAGCACTCTCATCCCGCCTTCTTCTGCAAGAAAGCGGCGGACGATATCATATCCATCTTCCTGCGGGTCCTTTGTTGCAAGGTCCACAAGCCGAACTTTGATTGCATGTTCAATGTCCAGGCACATTTCCAGCACCAAATGCCGCAAGTGCATATCCAGTCGAGACAACTCCTGCAAATATGCAAAATCCAGATTCTGGTACATTCCCTTCCGCTTGCCTTCTACGCATTTTTCGTAGTTTGCGCGGTAGGCTGCAAGCTTCATGTAATAATTATTATTCTCCAGAAAATCCATTGCTTCTTTTTCAGAAGTCTCCCGGAATGTGATGCCTTTTTCTTTCATGTGCTCAATCAGCTCTTTGGTCGAAAGCATTGGCTTCATTCTGCATTTTCCTCCTCTCTGTCCTTTTCAATCCGGACAAAGGGCGCAATGGCGTTGGTGTCGCCGTGGCGGACGATGGAGTAGGTGATGTCGCAGTAGGGCTGGATGGCGGTGCTCTTTTCCACGGTGGAGATGAGCAGCACCTGCAGCTGCAGGCGGCGGAACAGCTCCATCATGGGGCGGATGCGGTCGCTGGTCATCTTGCTGAAGGCTTCGTCCAGCAGCACAAGACGGATGCTGTTCTCGCTCTTCTCATAGATCTGCAGCAGGCTGGCGCAGATGGCCACATAGAAGGGGGCCTGATTCTCGCCGCCGGAGGAGTCGCGGCTGACCCGGGACAGGTATGCCTGCTGGCCGGTGACCCGGTTCGTCACCTTGATGTCGTAATCCAGATAGGTGCGGTAGTCCACATAGTCCGAGAGGGTCACGCCGCCGGTGCGGCCCTCCTGCCGGGCGCGGGTGTTCTCGTCCACATCCGCCATGATTTTTTCCATCAGCTCGTCCACCTGACGCTCATAAGCAGGGTCGGCGGTGGCGGCAAGGTTGTCCAGCGAGTCGCCCTCGGTCATCTGCTGGTTGCCCTTGTCCACGATGACCTGATAGAAGGCCGCCAGCTGCGGGTCGCGGCTGGGCTCCAGCTCAAAGCGGTAGACCTCCTCGCCGTAGGTCAGCTGTTCCATCACCTTGTTCAGCTCCCGGAACTGCCGCCGTGCGTTGAAGATATCGTCCTTCATGCGGAACAGGATATCTTTGCGGAAGCGGTCCTTGCAGTCCCGCTGGGCCTGTTCCAGACGGGCGGCGTAGCGTTCCAGATCGATGCGCACAAGGCTCTCGTGCTGGGCGCGGTACTGGTCCAACCCCGCAAGGCCCAGCGGATAATCGCACACATAGTGCTCGTTGTAGGCCTTCTGGGCCGGTTCCAGCGTGCCGGTCAGATAGACAGCCAGCGCATCGTCCAGCTTGGCCTGCGCCTTTTCCGCAGCCTGTGCGGCGGCGCGGGGCTTATCTGCCGGGGCCAGCGCCAGCATCCGGGTGCGGGCCAGCGGCTCCACCAGCGGATGCGCCGCAAAGAAGCTCCGGGCAGCATCGGCGCTCTGCTGTGCCGTTTCCCCTGCCTTTTTCTGCTCTGCTTCGCAGGAGGCGATCTGCTTTTGGCACACGCGGATATCGCCGCCCGCCTGCTCCACGGCGGCGCGGGCAGTCTCCCACGCGGCTTCGCGGGCTTCTTCCTCCTTGTAAAGCTGCTGCAGCAGCGGGTTCTCGCGGCACTCGGTGAGCTTTGCTTCCTGCTCGGTCACAGCATTCTGTGCGGCAGTCAGTGCGGCGCGGGCATCCCACAGCGCAGCCAGCTCGTCCAGTGCCGTGCCCCGCAGCAGGGTCTGGTACTGGTTATAGGCGGCTTTCAGGTTCTGTTCTGTCTGGGCGGCAGCACAGGCGCTTTCCCCCAGAGCTTCCAGCTCGGCCGCCAGCGCACCGGCGCGGGCGCGGCGGGCGTCCAGACCGATATACCGCTGCGGGGTGCGCAGCCGTTCCAGCCGGAAGGGGTGGTGGCGCAGAAGGTCGCGGGTGGCGCTGTCGGGATGCTGTTCCAGCGTATCGGGGGTGTCGCAGCAGACGATGCGGCCCAGAATAGTCTGGGCATACTGTGCAGCCAGCGGATTTTCGCTGCTCACCTGCGCGGCAAGGCTGTCCGGGCCGTACTTGTCGGCGCGGCGGTTGGCCTTGCGGATGCCCGGGGTGTCCAGCAGGCTGATGGGGCCTACCTTGTCCTTCAGAGCCACAAAGGCGCTCTTGGCGGCTTCGTAGTGGGCGGGCGGCACAAGGATATCAAAGCGGCGGTCGCCAAGGCAGGCTTCCACGCAGTCCTGCCAGCTTTCGTCCTCCACGTTCAACAGTTCACAGAAAATTTTCGCATCCGGCTGCATGCCCCGGCTCTTCAGTTCGGCATTCACGGCATCCCGCACCCGGGTGGCGGCATCGCCGTGGGGGTAGACCCACTTGCCGCCGGACACCGCGTCCAGCTCGGCGCGCTTGCCGGCCTGATCCTTCTGCAAAGCAGCAGTGTTCTGGCGGGCAGCAAAATAGGCTTCCTCCAGCGGTTTTTCCTGCGCGGAGAGCCATGCGGTGAGCTGCGGCAGAGTGTCCGCCGTCAGCTCTTCGGCCTTGATGCCGGCAGCAAAGCCGCTGCGGCGCAGCACAGCCAGCAGGCTCTGGGTGCGGGCAAGGGCACTTTCTGCCTTTTCGGCTTTGCGTGCGGCGGTATCCAGCGCCGTTTTGCGGCGGGAAAGCTCCTCGGTCAGGGCGTCCAGTGCCCGGCCCTCGCCGCTGGCGCTGGCGGCACCGTGGGCGGAAAGATAGGCCCGGCGGGCTTCCGCTTCGGCATTTTTGGCCTCGGCATAGCGGGCGTTCAGCTGTTCCAGCTGGCGGCGGCCCGCATCCAGATGCTCCTGCCAGACGGTCTGTTCGCTGCCGTCGGCAGCGGCGCGGGCCAGCAGCGCCGCGCCCCGGTTCACAAGGGTCTGGGTCTGCTTTTCGGCAGCTTCGCGGCCAAAATTCACGATCTCTTCCAGCGCGTTGGCGCGGGTCTGTGCTTCGGCCAGCACGGCGTGCAGATTTTCCAGTTCCAGCCGGTCGCCCTGCAAAGCGTCCAGATCCAGCTCCGGCTGGGGCAGGATGTACTGGTACAAAAACTCCCGGAAGTTGGGGATCTCGTCCATGCTGGTGCCCATCTGGAACACCTCGTTGAACTTTTTGCCCAAGGGGCTGGAGGCGCGCCCGATGCCCAGCGCACGGCAGATGCGGTCCCGCGCTTCGCTGGGGCTGCGGGTGTAGGAGAGACGGCCCGTTGCGGGCTTGAAGTCCTCCTTTGCGCTGGGTGCACCGGTCTTGGGGTCGATGAAGGGCAGCTGTTCCAGCGTGCAGCCGTCCTCCGAAAGATACCATGTCTGATCGCCGGGGTGCAGCTCCTGCATGGGGCCTTCGGACTCCACCCGCACCGCGATGACGAAGGGGGTGCGCTTGACGCTGTCCCAGAACTCCGCCCCGATGTAGGCCACGGTATGGCCCGGGCGGCGGTAGGCGTTCTCGCCGCGCTGCTTTGCGTGCACCGAACCCTGCAGGGTGCGGCCGCTCTTTTTATTGCCCAGCGCATTGAAATTGCGGTTGGTGGTCAGGCAGTAGCGGATGGCATCCAGAATGGTGGTCTTGCCCACGGCGTTCACGCCGATCATATAAGTGAGCCGTGCGCAGTCGAAGGTGACATTTTCAAAGTTGTGCCAGTTGATAAGCTTCAGCCGTTTGAGTTCGATCATTCTTCACCCTCCCCTGCTTCTTCCGGTCGTTCATAAAGGCCAAGCTCTGTGCGGGTGCGGGCAGATTCTGCCGCTGCATCCGCAAGGTCGGCATCCGGCAGGGCCAGCAGCACGGTGGGAAATACCTCAATGCGGCTTTCCAGCCCGGAAAGCCGCCCCACAGGCCGCGCCAGATTGTACCGGCGCAGGGTGCGCATGAGGTTTTCCAGCGTTTTCTGGTCCAGACGGCGGGGCAGATTCATCTTCTGCAGCTCGGTCTGCACCTCTTCCACCGTCACCAGCACCTCGTCGGCATTGGCCGCAAGGCTCTCGCGCTTTTGCAGGTACAAAAGCCGCAATACCAAAAGCAGGATGCTCTCGTATTTCAGCAGCCGGGCCTGACTGCCCTCGTGGCCGTTGACCAAAGCCGCCGCCTGCAGGGGTGCCGGGTACAGCAATACAGAATAGCCCAGCGGGGCGAACACAGCGCGCACCTCGTCCAGATGGTCCTGCACATAAAGATATTTTGCCCGCTGATCCTCCACGCCGCCCAGCACGAAGCAGTGGTTCAGCAGGTAATTCGCGGTTTCTTCCAGCATGTTAATGGTTGCCATTTTCTTCCTCCCTGCGGCGGGTGAGGACAAAGTCCTCAAAGCGGAAACCGCCGCGCTCCACCCAATTGCCGGTGAGCTGAATGTCATAATCCCGGTGCGGCGACTGCGAGTAGGTGTGCAGGCCGATGATGCGGGCAAAATCGTTCGGGTATTCGTCTGCCAGAAGTGCCGCGTTCACCTGCGGGCGGGCGGCAAGGGCCTGCCGGGCCAGCAGGGCCACGTTCTCCTCGGTAACGGCAAGGCGGGCGTAATCCAGCAGCAATTGCTGCTCTTTTTTGAGCTGTTCCGGATCGAATACTTCGGTGCGCACCGGGGCCAGCGGCTCGGCGGTGCGCTGGGCAGCGGGCGGGTACAGAAATTTCTCCCCGAACACTGCCGCCGGGTACAGATGCAGCCGCTTTGCCACCGGGCCGTCGTCCGGCTCAAACAGCTGCTCCGGGGTGCGGATGTCCTCGGCGTAGCGGCGCAGCAGGGCGGTGACGCTGCCCTGCGAAGAACGGTCGCTCAGCAGCAGGAACTGTGCCCGCTGCACAGCCCGCTTGCGGTAGCGGATGTGACTTGCATCGATCTCGCGCATGAGCAGGCTCATCTCTTCCAGCGCGTCCCGCTGCTTCTGGATGAGTGCACGCACGGCAGGTGTCGCTTCGTTCGGGGCGCAGCGCTCCACCCGGGCATAATCAAAGGCCAGCTGCGGCAGATAGTTCTCCTCGCAGTCGTCCAGCTCCTCTTCCAGATAGGCGCGGTAGTTGAACAGGTTGTCGCTGGTCTTGAAGCGGTGGTAGGCCGCCGCCACCACCTTTTCCTCGTACTGGTCGAACAGTTCCAGCACCTCCTGCGGGGTGCGGTTGCGGGTGAGCCGGTCGATATAGTGGCCGATGGAGGCATTGAGCGCCCGGAGAGAGCGGTTCAGCGCGTCAAGGTCTGCGTCCACCTCCCGCAGAACGTTCTCATAGGGGCTTTTTTCCTGCCCGATGCTGCCCAGCAGCTGCCATGCCTTGTACAGCTTTCCGGTATAGGTAACTACGCGGGGGTTCAATATTTCTTCCAGCGCTTCCAGCAGCGGCGTTACCTCCGGCACAAAGGCAAGGGACGCTTCCCCCTCGTAGCTGCCGGGCTGCTCTTCCAGCCAGCCGGTGCGGCGCAGCCGCAGCAGAAAGCCCACGGCCAGCGTGTGAGGGTCGCGGGTGGGCTGCTCTTCTTCATCGCCCGCACCGTCGGCATCCAGCGCAAGGGGCTTTGCCAGTGCGGCAAAGTAATCCTCGGCACGCCAGACGGCCTCCGCACGGGAAATGCTGTAATCCGCCGTGTGGCGGCACTCCTCCCAGAGCAGAAGCAGCAATTCCGCATAAAAAGCCCGGTTCGGCCCCGCCAGCGGGCGGAACAGCCGCGGGGACACCAGTTCAAACAGCTGCATGGAAACGTCCTTTCCTGTTCACATCAGAATACGTTTTTATTGTACCACAAAACGACACGGTTTGACAGAGAAACCATTCAGAATTGCCGCCGGGAGGGGCGGGGCAGACTCCTTCCGTCAAACCCTGCGGGTTTGCCACCTCCCTCAGTGAGGGAGGCTCTGGCGAAACCGGAAGCTTTGCACCTGAGCCGGAAGCTTTGCCGCCGGGAAAGGCTCCCTCTTTGAGGGGGCTGTCGCCGCAGGCGACTGGGGGAGTTTGCCCTAAACGCAAAAAAGCCCCGGGGAGCGGGGTGCTCCTCGGGGCAATAGTTTAATTGTAATCCGCTTACTTGCTCAGTTTATAGCCAATTGCAACGTAGGTCTTTCCGCCAACGGTCTTAGTGCCAACACCCAAACCAGTAACTTCGATTTTCGTTCCATTTTGTTCACTAATTTTGATTACTAAATCTGTTGCAGTCTTCATCAACTCAACCATATCAGAATTAACCGTAATCGTTCCTGCCGTTGTTTCTTCATAGTAAACAGCCGTGTACACTTCAGCGTTCTGCTTCGCATTCTCAGCACAAACAATTGCACCTACGTAGTTTTTCTCGGTTTCTTTCTTTGCAGTAATAGCAGTCAATGCAATCTTGCCGTCTGCAATTTTGTTCAGTGCTTCTGTTGCCAGTTCCTTGACTTCACTGTTATTGGACCATTCTGTGCCGTATTCCTTGTTCAGCGCAGCCATATATACATCCTGAACTTTCTTCTCGAACTCACTTTCACCAGGGCCACCAGCGCCACCGCCGCACGCGGTGAGCATTGCCAGAACCATCACGCCGGCCAGAAGGGCGGCTGCGAAACGCTTGAACATTTTCATTGTAATGTTCCTCCTGTTTTCAAATTCTGACGGTTTGGGCGACCCCAAATCGCTTTACCCGTCTGAATTTATTTTATCCATACCCCCCCCCGCATGTCAACAGGCATATCGCCCAAATTCCGCAGTTCTTTTTGGCAATTGTCCCTAAACGCAAAAAAGCCCCGGGGCGGGACGAACTCCTTCCGTCAAACCCTTCGGGTTTGCCACCTCCCTCAGTGAGGGAGGCAACCCTCTCAGTCATCGCTGCGCGATGCCAGCTCCCCCGAGAGGGGGAGCTTATTTGCTGCAAACCGTCAGATGTCTAAAAGCTCCCCCCTTTGGGGGAGCTGGCACGCCGTAAGGCGTGACTGAGAGGGTTCAAACGCAAAAAAGCCCCGGAGGGCGGCCTTGCAGCCACGCTCCGGGGAGAAAGGGTGAGGAATTTTTTACTTTTTGCCCTTGATGCGGATGGAAATACCAATGTAGCTCTGCTCGTTGTTGCTCTTGACCACAACGCCTATATTCGACCAGTTGCCGTCCTGCTCTACGCTGGCATTATGATCAGTGTCAACGTGATGAGAGATCTTATCCAGCACATAGCTCAGGAGAGTGTCCTTATAGTCATACCGGGCGGTGATGGTGATGACCAGATCACCTTCCAACGTATCCGTATGGAAATTGAACGCTCCTGCATGGCCGAGGATCTTGAACTGAGCATTGAGATCTTCATTCAGATTTCTTTCAGCCACTTCGCGGAGCTTTGCGTCATTGGTCGCCTGGACGCCCTTCTCCTGACTGATCTGGGCCAGTACTTTCTGCTCTTCGGTTGGGCCGCCGCCACCGCCGCAGGCCGTCAGCAGGGCCAGAGCCATCACACCCACCAGAAGCAGGGCAGCAAATTTCTTCAGCTTTTTCATTGTAAAGCGCCTCCTGTCATTTCAAGATTTTGTTGATTTGTCTCATTTCAGTGCTGTTTTTTCGCACTACAGAACGGGTGTCGTTCTGGCCTGATTATATCCGACAGCAGTTGGTTTTGTCAATCGAGAAGATGCATAAAGTTTCCGAAACATTTTCGTTCAAAATCAATGAAACAGCGGCTTTTTTGTTGCAGTATTGAGATATACTGTCCTTATTTCGCAAAGGTTCTTTACCGTGCTGGAAAATCTTCTTCCAGCCGGAAGCTCCATGCTGTTTTTTTCCGGGGCACAGTCCTTCCCGGTTTGAACAGATGTTGTGTTCCGATCCATCTTTCAGAATCCTTTCAAAAAATTACGATTTTACACAATTCTACCATTTTTGCATGGTAAAATAAGGTCGTAGAAAAAATAAAGGATGTGGCTTAATATGCAACACTGTCCCGCCCGCGCGGCACAGCGGCTGGCGGCGGCAGTTTTGGCGCTGTGCCTTGTGCTGGCTCTGGCCGTTCCCCACGCACACGCAGCTGCCCTGCAGGAAACGCACGGCATCCGGATGCTGGACTTCAGCACCAGCCAGATCCTTTCCATCGGCAACCAGACCTCCGGCAAATGCAGCTGGTACGCCTTGCGCTATGCACGCACCATTCTGGATGGAAAAGTTTCCTCCGGCAGCGGCATGTGGTCAAACGGTGCGGTCTGGTCTGCGGGCGGCTACTACGGTTATTCCGGCAGCCTGTCCGAGTGCCTGCAGAAGCTTTACACCGAGCTTTCCGCCGGGAAGCCGGTGATCGTGCATCTGAAAAACACCGCGGTGAGCGGCGTAAAACGGCACACGAACCGCACCTCCAGCTATGAATACCACCTGACCAGTTCCGGCTGGAACGAGGTCAATTACCCGCACATCGCCACCAGCGCCGCCTATGGCCACTGGGTCTGTGTGGTGGGCATCCGTGCGGATGCAGACCCCGCGAACCTGAAGGAGAGCGATTTCTACGCGCTGGACCCGGCCCGTGTTTCCGCAAACGGCACTCTGGCTGTGACCCGGCTGCTGGACGGCACCATCTGGACAGACAATTCCCCGCTAAAAACAGCAGGTTGATAAATTTAGAAAGAGCAAAAAAGCTGACGCTTTCGCGTCAGCTTTTTTGTTTGTACGAACCCTCTCAGTCTCGCTTTGCTCGACAGCTCTCCCGAAGGGCGAGCTTTATAAGCGGGGATCATTCAAGATCCTCTTCCCGAGAGGCAGTGCTTGCCAAAAAATGTCAAAAAGCTCCCCCATCGGGGGAGCTGGCAAAGCCGACAGGCTTTGACTGAGAGGGTCTCGCATCAATACCCTTTTACCGAGAAGCCCCGCTCCCATGGGTCGGGCGGCAGATCCTTCTGGCGGATGCCGGTGATCTGGATATAATCGCTTTTCTGGATCATGGCGAACAGCCGCAGGAACTTTTCCGGGTCGCCCTGCACTTCCAGCGTCACGCTGCCGTCGTCCTCGTTCTCCACCCAGCCGGTCAGTTCCAGCGTCTGGGCCGCATAGCGGGCGCGGTAGCGGAAGCCCACCCCCTGCACCTGCCCTTCGATGGAATAGCGGCGGCGCACAGTGCCTTCCGGGAGGGAGGGCGGCGTGGCATCCTGTGCTTTTTTATGCAGAAAATCAAACATCTTACAGCTCCTGATAGGCGGTCATCAGCGCCGGGATGAACTGCTTTTTGCGGCTCACCACACCGGGCAGGGTAAAGCTGCCGTCCTCGGCAGGCTGGGTCTCAAAGCCGTCCGAGAGCACCTCGGAAGCATAGCGGCCATCGCTGATGACCACGCTCTCCTCCTTGGGCACGTCGGTGAGCAGCATGTAGATATCCTCCACGTTCTGCTTGTTGCGGGCTTCTTCCAGATAGGGCTGCAGCAGCGCTTCGGCGGCAAGCAGGTTCTTGCGGGTCATGTAGCTGCCCTGCGCCACGCCAAAGCGGATATCGCCGCACATGAACACCTTGAAGTCCTGCAGGAACACCTCCTCGGCGGTCTTGCCGTCCAGCTTTTCGCCTGCTTCAAACATCTCGCTGGCAAACTCGTCAATGTCCACACCGGCAATTTTTGCCAGACGCTTTGCAAGGGCCTCATCCAGCGGGGTGCAGGTGGGGCTGCGGAACACCAGCGTATCCGAAAGGATGGCCGCCAGCAGAAGGCCTGCGATCTGCGGCGGGATCTCCATACCGTTCTCGTCGTACATCTGGGTGATGATGGTGGCCGTGCAGCCCACCGGCTGGTTGCGGAAGTACACCGGGCCGCTGGTCTCCAGACTGCCGATGCGGTGGTGATCGATGATCTCCAGAATTTCGGCCTGATCGAAGCCCTCCACGGCCTGGGTGGCCTCGTTGTGGTCCACCAGGATGATGCGGCGTTTTTGCAGATTGATGATGTTGCGGCGGCTGACCATGCCGCAGTATTTGCCGTCCTCGTCGAGGATGGGGAAATAGCGGTGGCGTACCTTGGCCATCACGCGGGTGACATCGGCCACCGGGGTGACGAGGGTGAACTTCATGATGTCGCTGCGGGTCATATAGTAGGAGATGGGCGCACACTGGCTGATCAGCTTACCGGCGGCGTAGGTGTCCACCGGGGCCGACATGATGGCCACGCCCATTTCCTCGGCAATGCGCTGGATGGTGCGGCCCACCTTGGAGCCGTTGCAGATGATGAGCAGCGACGCTTCTTTTTCAATGGCGCACAGCTGGCTTTCGTAGCGGTTGGTCAGGATGACGATGTCGCCTTTTTCCACGGTATTTTCCAGCATTTCGGGCGTGGCGGTGCCGATGCGGATGTGGCCGGTGGTGCACACGTCGTCCTCGCGGCCCACCACCATGGTGCCGCCCAGCGTTTCCAAAATATTGCGGTAGGTGGTCTGGCTCTTGGCCAGGATGCCGGTGTCGAACACGTCCATGTTGGCGGTGGCAATGTCCTTGACCGTGATCACGCCCTCCAGCTCGTTGTCCGGGCTGGTGACCGGCAGGGTGTCGATCTGCTTGTCACGCATGATCTCCCACGCCTTGCGCAGGCTGGTGGAGCCGGGGATGCCGGGCATCTCGCGGTAGTCCACATCGCGGATCTTGGGGTTCACGTCCGTGCACATGCGCGGGGGCTTTACCCCGAACTTTTTGAGCACGAACTCGGTCTCCTGATTCATTTTGCCTGCACGGCGGGGCTCACAGACCAGATCACTGGTCTTGTTTTTCAACTCTGCATAGGCAATGGCCGAGCAGATGGAGTCGGTATCCGGGTTGCGGTGGCCGATCACGACCACCTTATGGGCTGCTTTTGGCATATTGTTCCCCCTTTGGGTTCTGATTTACCTTTTATTTCTTATCTCATTTACCACAGTGCACTCCCCTCTCCTGCAAAGCGCAGTGCACCTCAGGTTTATTTTAGCACAATTGCCTGCACGGGTAAAGTGGAACAAACACGCTGCGGCGCGGCTTTTCCGCCTGCCGCAGTCCTTGACAGACCCTGCAAAAAACGGTAAGCTTTACCTGAAAAAAAGCACAAATGGAGGCATCTATGAAAAAACAGTTTTTCCGCATCCTCTCCTGCTGCGTGCTGCTGGCCTGCCTGTGCGCCCTGCCCGCCTACGCACAGGAACCCAAGGCCGCACAGCCCGCCGCAAAAGAGGATAAGGTGGTAACAGATATCACCGGTTCTGCCGACCTGATGCGCAATGTCGTTGGCTTTACCACCAACTTTGGCGGGCCGTACCACTTTGCGCAGGCAGACCACAAGTCCCCTGCGCAGGCCTACGGTGATGCCCCTGCCGAGGGAGCCGTTGCGGTGCTGCGGCTTTTTGCCCGCGCCGATGACCACGGCGATGTTCCCCTCAACACCAGCGGACACAGCTTCCTCACCATCACCAATGTCTCGGAGCAGGATATCAATGTGGGCGGACTGCTCATTGCGCCGGATACGTCCATCACCGTAAGCACCCGCGGCAACCGCTGCGAGCATTCCGGCATCTGGTACAATCTGGAGGGCTACTACAAATATTACCTGAACGCTTCTTACTATCAGAATCTTTACGGCATTCAGGTCTCACTGGACCAGAGCCAGCTAGACACTGTAAATCAGGCATTGGCCAACGCAGACCACTGGTCGGCCATTTACAACTGCACCTCGTTCTCTGCGGGCCTCTGGAATGCCGTGTGCTCCGATACGCTCTGCGCCGGTGTGCCCGAGACCCCGGCCGACCTGAAAGCGGACATGCTGAGGAAGTACCCAGACAAGACGGTGTCCGGGCCGACCGTTCCGTATGATTATATCGTATATTACGGCACCAGCCTGACCCCCAGTCAGGAATTTTCCTGACAGAAGATTTTCTCTTGTAATTCTGCGCGTTCCGCTGTATGATATAGGTCATGTATCCAAGTGTATCTTGTCACCGTTACGGAGGAACCTATGACAGCAACCAAAACGCCCGCGTTCCATAAGCCGCCGCTGTTCACCCGGCAGCAGCTCATTGCCCTGCTGCTGCCGCTGATCGCAGAGCAGGCGCTCAGCGTGACCATCGGTCTGGCCGACACGCTGATGGTCTCCTCGGTGGGGGAAGCCGCTGTTTCCGGCGTGAGCCTTGTGGACAGCTTCAACACCCTGATGATTCAGATCATGAGCGCCCTTGCCACCGGCGGCGCGGTGGTCACCAGCCAGTACATCGGCCGGCAGGAGCCAAAGGATGCCAAGAATGCAGCGGCGCAGATCCTGTTCATCCTGTCCAGCTTCAGCCTGCTGGTGGCCGCCGTTGTGGTGGCGGGCCGCCATGCCATCCTGCGCGGCATCTTCGGCTCCATCGACGTGGACGTGATGCGCTATGCCGAGACCTACTTCCTGCTCTCGGCCCTGAGCTACCCGTTCATCGGCCTGTACAACGCCGGTGCGGCCCTGTTCCGGGCGCAGGGCAACAGCAAGATTAGCATGATGTCCAGCCTTGTAATGAATGTGGTGAACATTGGCGGCAACGCCGTGCTGATCTACGGCTTCAAAATGGGCGTGATGGGTGCCGCACTGGCCAGTCTTGTGTCCCGTGCCATTGCCTGCGTGGCTGTGCTGTACCTGCTGCAGCGGCCCGCCTGCCCGCTGCGGGTGGACGGCCTGCAGGCCCTTGTCCCGAAGGCACGGCTCATCCAGCAGATCCTGCGGGTGGGCATCCCTGCCGGTATTGAAAACGGCATGTTCCAGATCGGCAAGCTGTCCGTTTCCAGCCTGACCTCCACTCTGGGCACCGCCGCCATTGCGGCCAACGCCGTGGCAAACACCACCACCACCTTTTTGAACATCCCGGCCAACGCCGTGGGCATGGCTGCGCTGACCGTGGTGGGCCAGTGCCTTGGCGCAGGCGAAAAGGATCAGGCCGTGTATTACTCCCGCCGCCTGATGCTGTTTGCCTACTGCGGCGCATGGTTCATGAACCTTTCGGCCTTCCTGTTTGCCAACAAATTTGCACTGGGCCTGTTCAACCTCTCGCCGGAAGCCTACGCCATGGCGCTGGAAGTGATGGTGTGGTTCAACATCGTTTCGCTGTTCATCTGGCCTTCCAGCTTTACCATGCCCAACATCCTGCGTGCGGCAGGCGATGCCCGCTTTACCATGACCGTGAGCATCGTGTCCATGTGGGCCTTCCGGGTGGGCTTCTGCTACCTGTGTGTGCTGGCCTTCCACGGCGGCCTGCTGGCCATCTGGATGGGCATGTATCTGGACTGGGCGTTCCGCTCCCTGTGCTTCTTTGTACGCTTCGTGCGCGGCAAGTGGCTGGAACAGCAGGTCATCTGAATCTTTCCTCTGCATTTTATAAGAGCCTGCCGCGAAGGCAGGCTCTTTTTTACGCAATACGCACAAATAATTTATTTGTTTTTCAGCAATGTTGTCTGCTTTCATTCTTGTTTTTGTCACATTCCCGGCGTATAATTTCACAGTGCTAAGAGCTTTCACTTCTGCAAAAAGGAGGCTTTTTCAATGAAACGCAGTTGGTTTTCGCGCCATCCGCTTTGCTTCATGGCGCTGTATCTCATACTTTATCTTTCCGCATTCAATTTCCTGAACACCCAGATCCATATGCCGCACATCCTCGTGCACTGTCGGCTGGACGATCTGATTCCCTTCTGCAAATATGCGGTCATCCCCTATTTTGCATGGTTTCCGTGGATCCCGTTCACCCTGTTCTTCCTTCTGTGGAAGGCACCCCGGGAGGACTTCTGGCGGCTGTGTATGCCGCTGTTCAGCGGTATGACCATTGCGCTGGCCTGCTACGTGATCCTGCCCACCGGGCTGAATCTGCGCCCCTGCTATGTGCCGGGCACAGACATCTTCGCCCGTGCGGTGCGGTTCCTGTACAGCACCGACACACCCATCAATGTCTGCCCGTCCATCCATGTGTTCAACTCGGTCACGCTGATGCTGGCCTATCACCGCTGCCGCATCTTTGAGCAGCCCCGGTTCCGCTGGATGCGCCCGGCCGCTGATGTGCTGTGCATCTCCATTGTATGCTCCACCATGCTGCTCAAGCAGCACAGCTGCATCGATGCAGCGCTGGGCGCTTTGCTGGCGCTGGCACTGGATACCGCGTTCAACCGTATGATGGACACCAACGATCTGCCGCAGATGCGCCGCATCTGAATCTCTATAAAAAGGAAATGCGCTGTCATTGGGGGACAGCGCATCTTTTTTTGTTCAGAACAGATCCTCCGGCAGGCAGACATCCTGCTTTGGCACCTTTGCCCAGGAAAAGTCTTTGATCAGGCTTTCCGGTGTGCGGGGCGCAGGCTCCGGCTGCAGGCCGTAGGTGTAGGCAAGCTTGCCCACGATCTCCTGCGCGGTATACTTTTCCCGCAGGTTTTCCAGACTCTGGTCGCCGTCGCGCTTGGAGAGCCGCCGCCCATCCGGGGCCAGCAGCAGCGGGCAGTGGGCAAACCCCGGTGCCTGCAGGCCCAGCAGGCGGTACAAATACAGCTGCCGTGCCGTGGACGAAAGCAGGTCTGAACCGCGCACCACTTCGGTAACGCCCATGCGGGCATCGTCCACCACCACGGCCAGCTGATAGGCGAACACGCCATCCGCCCGGCGCAGGTAGAAGTCACCGCAGTCATGCAAAAGATTTTCGGTGTGCGGGCCCATGCAGCCATCCACAAATGTGATGTCCTCGTCCGGCACCATCAGACGATAGGCAGGGGCTTTCTTTTTGCGTTTTTCCTCAATTTCGGCAGCGGTCAGGCCGCGGCAGGTGCCCGGATAGACCACGTTGCCGTCCGAGGTATGGGGCGCGCTGGCCGCGTGCAGCTGGGCGCGGGAGCAAAAACACGGGTACACAAGGCCGCGCTCTTTCAGCTTTTTGTAGCTTGCGGTGTAGATCTCCGCGCACTCACTCTGGTAATAGGGGCCGTTCGGCCCGCCGGTGCTGCCGCCCTCGTCCCACGCAAGGCCCAGCCAGTCCAGATCCTGTTCCAGCAGGTCAGCATAGATGCGCGGGCAGCGCTCGGCATCCAGATCCTCAATGCGCAGCACGATGCGCCCGCCCTGACTTTTTGCGCTGAGCCACGCCAGCAGGCTGCAGGCCAGATTGCCCAGATGCAGCCGCCCGCTGGGGCTGGGGGCAAAGCGGCCGGTTGGCGGTACAGGCTCTGTTTTTTGCGTAAAAACTGCTTGTTCTTGCATGTGTATCCTTTCAGCCGCCGGACGATTTAAAATTGCCGACGCGTTCGCTTTGGCAATATCAGCGGAAATATTATTTTTAAATTTGTAACTCCGAAACGACTGCGGTCGTTTCGGAGTTACTTTTTCACGGGAAAAGTCGTAACGGGAAACGGCATGTTGCTGCTGTCGGCTTATCGCCGTCGCGCAGCGACTATAAATCGGCGGAACACAAAAAATCCTCTAGCGGAGCGACTTGGATTTTTTGTATGGAGCCCAACCGCTTTGGGGTTACTAGGGGCGAGCAGCCCCTAGTTTGCAACGGCAACGACCGCGGCCAGCGGCCGAAACAGGGAGGAGCTGTTGGGGCAGCGGCCTGCAGGATGCGAGTGCCGCGCAAGGCACAAAGCAGACGCAGGGAGCCGCAACCCGCCGCCTCCCGCGCCTCGAAAGTAGCGGAGACCTTGCCGCGCTGAACACGCGGCATTTGCTGCGCAAACCGGTCTGCGGCTTAAAAGCCCCACTGGGGCTTTCATGCCCTGCGGGCACCGCCGTCCTTTCTGGTTCTCTTTTGGCACGCAAAAGAGAACGTACCCGGCGGTAATGCTTTTTACAAAAGGCATGAAACTTGATCCACGCGAATACGCTCTGCGCGGGAAGCCGCTTTTCCCTATTATAGTTGCCCGTCCGCCAAAGGTCAACAGACCACCCTGTCCAGCCGCCGCTCCACCGCCTGCCGCACCTCCGGCGCACGGATGCCGTACACGATCTGCACATCGCAGCCGCTTTGCACCACACCGCTGCAGGGCAGGGCTTTCAGGGCCTGCTCCTTGACGAAGGCCGGGTCGTTCACCGTGACACGCAGGCGGGTAAAGCAGTTGTCCACCGTGCGGATGTTCTCCCGCCCGCCAAAGGCTGCAATGAGCTTTTCTACTCCCTGCTCGTCCAGCGGCAGGGCCTTTTCCGGCCGGGACGGCTCTTCCGGGCGGCGGCCCGGTGTGGGCAGGTCCAGCGCCTTGATGAGCACAGTGAACACCACAAAATACACCGCGATCTGGGCAAGGCCCAGCAGATACAGCACCGGGTAGTTCGTGCGGGCCGCACCAGCGGAAAGGTTCATCACAAGCGACCCCAGAAGGTTCGAGGTAAACACCGTGACTCCGCACAGGTGCAGCAGCACGATGAAGCTGCCAGAGATGGCTGCGTGCGCCAGCCACAAAACCGGTGCCGAGAAGCAGAACAGAAAATCCAGCGGCTCCGTAATGGAAGCCAGCGATGCCGTAAAGGCCAGCGGCAGCAGCTGAAGGGCAGTCTTTTTGCGGCTGCCCCGTCGGGCACAGAAGATGAATGCCGCCACAATGCCAAAGTAGCCGAAGGTCTTTGTAAAGCCGGTGTACATCCACACGATGCCATCCGAAAACGGCAGGCCGAGGTTATATTCGGTCATCATGACCACATAGGCACCGGTATAGGTGACGCTGCCCACCATAAGCTGACCGCCCAGCTGCGAGAACTGGAACGGCATATACACCAGATGATGCAGCCCTGTAGGGATGAGCAGCCGTTCCAGAAAGCCGTACAAAAACAACCCGATATTGCCGGAAGCGGCAATGAAGCCGGTGACGGCCGCAATGGCCTTCTGGATAGGCGGCCAGACAAAGCAGGCCCCAGAGCCCAGCACCGCCGCCAGTGCCGCCACGCAGGCAAAGGACCACCGCACACCGGAGAACACACCGCCCAGAATGCCGCGGTGGGCTTTTTCGCAGGTGCGGTCATACACAAAGGCGGTGAGCAGGCCCAGCAGAATGCCGCCGAACACGCCGGTGTCCACAGTCTGGATGCCCAGCACCATGGTCTGGCCTGCGCTGTACAGGCCGGTAAGCGCATCCGGCTGCGCCAGCAGGCCCAACTCGGTCAGCGTTACATTGCCCGCTGTCAGGTAGACAAGATAGCTCATCAGGGCGATGAACGCCGCCTGATGCTTTTCCCGCTTTGCCAGCGCCGCCGCAAGACCGGTGCAGAACAGCACGCTCAGATTTGAAATGACCGCCGTGAGGCATTTGTAAATGATCCTGCCCGCCAGCTGCACCGGCTCCCACCGCAAAAAGGGCAGCACCCCGGCCAGCGGCGCACTGGTGAGCAGTGCGCCCACCACCAGCAGCAGGCCCGCCGCCGAAAGATAGCTCAGCGGTGCCAGCATTGCGCGGGAGAACCGCTCCAATGCGGCTGTGATGCGGTGCTTCATGGGCGTTTTCTTCCTTTCCGGCTGACGTGGGCAGACACTATACTTGTAGTCAACCGATTTTTGCAAAAAATGTCAAGAATGCAAAGTTCCCAAAAATGCGTTTTTTCTTTGTGCAGAGTGCATATTTCCCGCTTGAAATTCGTTCTGCGCTGTCCGATTGACAACCGCCGCGGCAGAACGTATACTTAGGGTGTATCGTTTTGAAGTGCTGCGGCCCGGCTGCGGCACCGCTCAAGGAGGACACTACTATGAAATTGAGATATGCCCGCATCCTCTCGCTGCTGCTCTGCGCAGCGCTGGCCTGCAGCATTCTGGCAGGCTGCAGCGGCTCAACCGCCAGCAGTTCCGAAGCGCCAAGCTCTGCCAGCAGTTCTGCAAGCTCCGCTGCTTCCGGCGAAGACCTGCCTGATTCCACCACCCGGGCCGACACCTCCGGCCTGAACCCCGGCGATTTTGACGAGAACTCCATCTTCTCCATCACCGGCACCGCTGCCGCCTTTGAGCCTTGTCTGGGCTGGGGGCCGGGTGTTTCCGGCTGCTCGCTCAAATCGGTGATCGCAGCGGCATCCCTGCTGCAGTGGGCAGAAAACGCCCGCCTTGCCTCCCGCACCCCGGAAGCCGTGCAGGAAGCTTTCTACAGCTGGTACGACACGCTGGACGCTGATGAGCAGGAAAGCTTTGCCGAGGCCTGGACGATGATCGAGCCGGATGCGCTGAGCCTTTTGAGCGACAAGGACAGCATGGCTGGCCGCATTGAGGATGCCGGCCTTGACCCGGACACCCTGCCCGGCTGCACCCTGAAGAACTGGCAGGCCCTGCAGACCGTGCTGGACGACTGCGTGCCCGCAGCGGGCCAGTGAACCCAACATAAAAAGAAGCTGACCGGGCTGGTCAGCTTCTTTTTGTTTTTGCGGAAAAGGCCGGGGCCGCCTGCGGCATCAGACCTTCTTCAGCACATACTGGCGGGTGCCCATACCGATCTTTTCGGCCTGCTCCAGCGTGGCCTTCCACTCGATATTGGGGTTGGAATCCTTGAAGTTGTCATGGTGGCAGTTCCAGCCGGGCTTTGCAAGGTTCTGGCCCAGCTGGCTGTTCGGCAGCGGCTGTGCATTCAGGCAGGCATCGGCGCAGGCCTGATCCAGCGCCACCGGGTCAAAGGATGCAAAGATGCCGATATCCGGCAGGATGGGTGCATCGTTCTCGCAGTGGCAGTCGCAGTTGGGGCTGATGTCCTGCACCAGAGAAACATGGAAGCAGGGACGGCCTGCGCATACGGCAGCCGCGTACTCGGCCATTTTGCGGTCCAGCATCTCATTGGCGCTGTCGCACTGGGAATAGATAGCGTCAAAGTTGCAGGCACCGATGCAGCGGCCGCAGCCCTTGCACTTGGTCTGGTCAATGACGGCCTTGTTGTTTGCATCGTAGGTAATGGCATCGGAGCCGCACTCCTTGGCGCAGCGGTGGCAGCCGCGGCACAGGCTCTGCTGCACCTCCGGGTGTCCGGCGGCGTGCTGTATCATCTTGCCTGCGCGGGAGCCGCAGCCCATGCCGATGTTCTTGAGAGTACCGCCGAAGCCGGTGGATTCGTGGCCCTTGAAATGGGTCAGGCTGATAAAGATATCTGCGTCCATGATGGCGCGGCCGATTTTTGCCGTCTTGCAGTATTCGCCGTTCGGCACCGGCACCTCTGCTTCATCGGTGCCGCGCAGGCCGTCCGCAATGATGACCTGACAGCCGGTGGTCATGGGCCAGAAGCCGTTCAGCTGGGCACAGGTGAGGTGCTCCAGTGCGTTCTTGCGGCTGCCCGGATACAGGGTGTTGCAGTCGGTCAGAAACGGCAGACCGCCCTGCTCCTTGCACAGGTCAGCCACCACCTTGGCGTAGTTGGGGCGCAGGAATGCCAGATTGCCCAGCTCACCGAAATGCATCTTGATGGCAACGAATTTGCCATCCATATCAATATCCTTGATCCCGGCGGCGATGCACACGCGGCGCAGCTTGTCCAGCAGGCTGGTGCCCACAGGACAGCGGAAATCTGTATAATAGACCTTGGATGCTTCCATAGCATTTTCCTCCATTTTGTTTGCGCGGCACGCTGCCGCATACTCTCTTATTTTGTAGTATAGCATATCTTTTTGCAAAGAAAAAGTGCTGTCGTAAAGGGCGGCGGGCACACCTCTGCGTCCCACGATCAAAATGGCCTCCGCTGATCGCTCTGGCCATATTTAGCGGAACTATCATTTCCTAACGAAAGAAAGCCGGAAATCTGCGGATTTCCGGCTTTCTATTTTCACAGGAAAGAGTCGTAGCAGTCAGCGGCATCGTGCAGCGCCGGCTTCCTGCGGAAGCGTTCGCGTAGCAGACGGAGCACAAACTTGCCCGCACGGCGCGTCGCGCAAGCGACTCAAAATCGGCGGAACACAAAAAATCCTTTAGCGGAGCGGCTTGGATTTTTTGTATGGAGCCCAACAGCTTTGGGGTCACTAGGGGCGAGCAGCCCCTAGTTCGTGCCTCCCGCGCCTCGAAAGTAGCGGGTGCTTTTCTGGTTCTCTTTTGGCACGCAAAAGAGAACATCCCCGGCGGCGATGCATCTTGCAAAAGGCATGAAGCCCGCCCCACACGAATGCGCTCTGTGCGGAAAGCATTCCAAATCAGAAGATTGCCGTCGCAGCCGCCACTGCCAGCACGATGATGCCCAGCACGATGCGGTAGGCACCAAAGAACTTGAAATCGTGGCGCTTGACGTAATCCATCAGGAAGCGGATGGCGGCAAAGCTCATGCCAAAGGCCACCACACAGCCCACTGCCAGCACAGCCACCTCGGTGCCGGTCATCACAGAACCGCCGACAACGAACTTGACCACCTTGAGCAGGGATGCGCCCGCCATGACCGGAATGGCCAGATAGAAGGTGAACTCTGCCACACAGGCGCGGGACAGGCCCAGCAGCAGGCCGCCCACGATGGTGGCACCAGAGCGGGAGGTGCCCGGAATGATGGCCAGACACTGCCACAGGCCAATGATGATGGCATCGCGGTAGGTGATCTGCTCCAGCCGGCTCACGTGCGGCGCGGCGCGGCGGTTCTCCACAACAAAGAACAGCGCGCCATACAGAATGAGCATCGCGGCAACCGTGATGTAATTGTAGAAGTGAGCTTCCATCCAGTCGTCCAGCGGGCTGATGATGAGCACCGGGATCGTGGCCGCTACCACCTTGAACCACAGGTTCCACACGCTGGGCTTGGAAATGACTCTGCCCTGCTTCATGCCAAAGGGCCACAGCTTGCCCCAGAACAGCACCACCACGGCCATGATGGCACCCAGCTGGATGACCACACGGAACATGGACATGAACTCTTCGCTTGCGTTGAATTTGATGATCTGTTCCAGCAGGATCATATGACCGGTGGACGAAATGGGAAGCCACTCGGTAATGCCCTCCACAATGCCCATCAGGATGGCTTTGATGATCTCAAAAAACGTAAGTACCCCTCCTTGTGCACAAAGGCACAGCAGCTTATTTTCTTCCAGTATACCATACTATGTCTCTGCACGCACGCAGAATGCGAAAATTTTTACGCCCGCCGCCACTTTTGTCCTGCAGGCTGTTACTGCGCTGGGAAATGTGTTATACTGATGCAAAGACCCTTTTCCTTCTATTTTATCCGCAAATCAAAACAGAGTTTAAACACTCTTGGTATTTTTGTTGAACCATTCTACAACGAGGTGAATCCATATGAATATTCTGGTGATCGGCTGCGACCAGGTGGGCGCTTCCCTCATCCGCGATCTGGAACGCATCGGCCATGATATCTCGCTGATCGAAAAAGATCCCGAACAGCTCAAGCGTCTGGATGCCTTTGACGACTACAGCTTTGGCGGCACGGCTCTGGTGGGCGACCCCACCGACCCGGATACCCTGCGGCAGGGCGGCATTGACAGCTGCGATGCCGTGGCCGCTGTGAGCGAGGACGACTCGGTAAACCTGATGGCGGCACAGATCGCAAAAAGCATCTTCCGCCGTGAGAAGGTGATCTGCCGCGTGTCCGACCCGCACCTGCAGGTGCTGTACCACAAGGCTTACGAGATCGACACCATCTGCCCCACGGTGCTCACCGAGCAATCGGTGTTCCGCGCACTGGCAAAGTAAAAAGTGAGGGAAGCATATGAAAGTTTGTATCGCAGGCGGCGGCAAGGTGGGCATGTATCTGGCCCAGAGCCTGCTGGCCCACCGCCACAAAGTGACCATCATTGAACCGCAGGAAATGCTGTGCCGTTCGCTGGCCGATTCGCTGGATATCCCGGTGATCTGCGGCGATGCCATCAGCTTTGACACCATGCGCACGGCCGACGTTGCCAGCTGCGATGCCTTTGTGGCCGTGACCGGTGCGGACGAGAACAACCTTGTTGCCTGCCAGATCGCAAAGCGGGAGTTTGGCGTGAACCGCACCGTGGCCCGGGCCTCCAACCCCAAGAATCGCGAGCTGCTGCACACCTTAGGCGTGGACACCGTAGTGTGCGGCACCGACAACCTGAGCCACATCCTTGAGCGCGAGATCGAGACGGATACCATCCGCCAGCTGCTCTCGCTGGGGGGCGGCACTGCCAGCCTGAACGAAATTTTGCTGCCGGAGAACTTCCAGTTTGCAGGGCAGGCGGTCAAGGACATCCCCATGCCGGGCGACGTCATTCTGGTGTGCATCACCCGCGATGCGGAGTTCATCATCCCCCACGGCAATACCACCTTACTGCCGTGGGACCGCATCCTCTGCCTGACGCAGGATGACACCCTGCACCTGCTGATGGACGCATGGGGCCTTTCCGGAAAATGACCGAACGTGACCTGCTGCGCACGGCGCTGATCATCCCGCCCAAGGGCCGGGCCGTGCTGTGCGTCTGGGCCGCTGTTCCCGGCGTGTTCTGCGCGCCTTTTGTGTTCTGGCAGAGCCTGTTTTCCGGGTGTATTTTCTGTGCCCTGTGGGCGTGCCTTGTGTTCGCCGCGTGGGCAAGAGCCTGCAGCTTTACCGCAGTGCTCACCGCCCGGAACACTGCCGTGCGGGCCGGTATCGCCGTTCCCATCACACGGCAGCTTCCCCGCCGGGCTGTGACTGGCGTGTGGACCCTGCGCACGCCGCTTCTGTGGCTGGCCGGGTGCAGCGTGCTGGTGGTGCACGGCCCGGGCGTACAGCTGTTCCTGCCGGGCGTGGATGCCCTGCAGGCGCAGGCCCTTGCCGCTGTGCTGATGGAGGAAACGCCATGACCGAACGCGGTTTCCACCCGTTTGCGGTGCTGCATTTTTTGCGCAAGACCATCCTGCTCTATCTGCTGCCGCTTTTGCAGGTGCTGTTTGCCCGCAACTGGGCGGCGCTGCGCACGGCTCTGGTGCAGGGCGCGGCGCTGCTGACAGTGCTTGCCGCTGTGAGCGCCGCCGTGCTGCACGCAGGCCGCTGGCGGGTGGATGCACAGGGAACCCTGCGGGTGCGCTGGCGGCTGGGCGTGCGGCTGGACCGCTGCCTGAAAGCCAGCCAGCTGGCAGCGCTCACCATCGAGCGGCCCCTGCTCTACCGGCTGGCCGGTGCCAGCCGGGTGGTGCTGTACCCTGCCGGGCAGAAGCGCACCCTGACCCTGCTTTTGAGCGCGCAGAACGCGCAGTTTTTAGCTGACCGCATGATGCCGCGCCGGGATGCTGTGGCCCACACCCCGCGCGGCGGCGAAAAGCTGGCCTTTGCGGTGCTGGGTGCCAACGGCCTTTCCACCCTTGCTTTGCTGGCGCTGGCCGTCAAACAGAGCAGGCCCTATGCGCCGGATGCCCAGACGGCGGCCTTTGCCCACCTGAACCGCATTGCGGCGTGGGCGGCGCGCTGGCTGCCCATGGGCACAGCATGGCTGCTGGTGCTGGGCGGTGTGCTGTTCTGCGCAAGCCTTGTGCGCAGTGCGGCCCATGCGGCCCATTACACCGTGTGGCGCACCGAGAGTCACCTTGGCAGCAGGGGCGGCTTTGTGCGCCGGTATGAGATGCGCCTTGCGCTGGAACATCTGAGCTATGCGGACCTGCGCCGCTCGCCTGCCACATGGGCGCTGGGCTGCTGCCCGGTGTTCGTTACAGCAGGCAGCTGCCGGCCGGAGATCCCGTTGCTGGTCTGGCGGGAGGACGGCCCCTTTCTACAGGAGCTGCTGCCCGGCTTTGTCCTGCCGCCAAAAGCCCCGGTGGACACCGCAGGCCGCAGCATCCCGGCGTTTTTTCTGCCTGCCGGCATCCCCTGCGGGCTGTGCCTGCTGCTGACAGCGGTATCCCGCTACACCCTGCCTGCGCTTACGGTGCCGCTGCTGGTGGTCACTGCTGTGTTTGCCGCCCTGCTGGTGGGTGCGTACAACGGCTGGCGCAAAGAGGGCATCTGGCTGCAAAACGGCCGCCTGACCCTGCGCTGGCAGCACGGCTTCCATCTGCACGACATCTGCGTGCTCTGCCCTGTTCCGGCCCTGACGGCCATGCAGTCGCCATGGGCCGCGGCGGTGCACCGCACGAACCTCACCCTCACCTTTCCGGGCGGGGTGAAGTGCAGGGTGCGCAGCGTAAAGTGCAGCGAATTGCCTTTTTTGCTTTTCTGAAACTGTAAGGAGTCTTTTTCTGTGATAAAAACTGTATTATTCGATCTGGACGGCACCCTTCTGAACACCATCGACGACCTTGCCGATGCGGGAAACTGGGTGTGTGAACAGCACGGCTGGCCCACCTTTACGGTGGAACAGTTCAAGCACATGGTGGGCAACGGCATCCCGAAGCTGGTGGAGCGCTTTTCGCCGGAAAATGCCCGCACGCCGGAGCAGCTGGCGGCCACGCTGGCTGAATTCACTGCCCGGTACGACGCCCACAAGGAGGACAAGACGGCCCCTTATCCCGGCATCCCGGAGCTGCTGGACGAGCTGCGGGCACAGGGTGTTCAGTGCGCAGTGTTCTCCAACAAGGCCGACCCGCTCTGCGGCAAGATCATCGCCCACTATTTTGGCACCGGCCGCTTTGATGCTGTGCGCGGCAACAGGCCCGGCGTGCCCACCAAACCGGACCCCGCCGGGCTCTATGCGCTGATGGACGAGATCGGTGCAGACCGCTCTGCCACCCTTTTTGTGGGCGACAGCGATGTGGACATCCTCACCGGACACAATGCCGGACTGCCCGCCATGGGCGCGCTGTGGGGCTTCCGGGGCCGCGCAGAACTGACCGCTGCCGGTGCGGATGCACTGGCAGCGGTACCGGAGGATATTTTTACCTATATCCAGAAGGGTTGACGATTTAAAATTGTCTCCGCTTCGCTCTGACAATATCAGCGGAAAAATCATTTTTGATATTGCAAATCCGGAATGACTGCGGTCATTCCGGATTTGCTTTTTCACGGGAAGGGGTCGTGACGGGAAGCGGCATCTGCTGCTGTCGGCCTGCGGCCGTCGCGCAGCGACTTCTGATTGACGGAACCTCAAAAAGCGGTTAAGAGATCTTCACGCCGAACAGGCGGGAATCTCCAACTTTTTGGGGTGGAGCCTACTGCTTTGGGATTATTAAGGGCGAGTAGCCCTTAATTCGTGCCTCCCGCGCTTCGAAAGTAGCGGGTGCTTTTCTGGTTCTCTTTTGGCACGCAAAAGAGAACATACCCGGCGGAGAACGACTTCATAAAAGCCACACAGCCTATCCCCTTCTCGAATACGCTCTGCACGGGAAGCAACACGCAAAAAGGCGAGCCGCCCATTGGACGGCTCGCCTTTTGTGTTCTTTGGGGTAACTTTATCAGCCCAGAGTGACTTCCTGAATCTTGGAGGAAGCGAACTCGAAGGGCCAGACGGTCTTCCACTCCTGATCCTGCACCTGTGCGATAGCAACAGAAGCGTAGGTGTTGTCACGGTAGTGCTTTGCGCCGCCGATCTCGTACTCGGGAGCGAACTCGATCTTGGAGTAGGGCAGAACGATCTTGCGGCCGCCCTCGAATGCACCGTCGATGGACAGCTCTGCCAGAGCGTCGCGGACGGCAGCACCGTCGGTGGAGCCGGCCTTCTCGATGGCGGTCTTGAACAGCCACACAACGGTGTAGGACTCAGCAGAGTGGCCGTTCATGTTGACATTGTAGACCTTCTTGAAGTCCTCGTTGATCTCCACGCCGTTGGTCAGGTCGGGGTTGAACTCGACAACAGAAGCCACGCCGTTTGCGGATGCGCCCAGGTTCGGGATGAAGGAAGGATCGGTGAAGCCGTTTGCCTTGGCAACGATCATCTTGGGCTTGTAGTTCTGCTCCTTCAGGGTCTGGACGAACAGAGTAGCGTCGCCGATGTAGGAGTCGCACAGGATGGCATCGGGATCAGCCTGCTTCAGAGCCAGGACCTGAGAGGACAGGTCGGTAGCGTTGGAGCTGTAGTCCACTTCGGCCACAACATCCAGACCGTAATCGGGTGCGAACAGGTTGACGCAGCGGATCAGCTCCTGACCGATGGCAGCCTTATCGGTGAAGATGGCGACCTTCTTGATCTCGTTGCCGGTCTGCTCCTTGGAGTCCTGCAGATACTTCAGCATATCTTCCACGTAGACGGAGTTCAGCGGGCACAGACGGAAGAAGTAATCGTAGTCCTTGTGGTCCTCGTCGGTCAGACGGTCCAGCGTGGAGATAGCGGTGATCATGGGGATGCCGTACTGCTGGCAGACCTGAGCCACGACCTCGGTGACAACGGACATGTGGCAGCCCATAATGACGTTGACACCTTCCTGAGTGATCAAACGCTCAGCCTCGGACTTGCCGGTGGCTGCGTCGCCTGCGTGGTCGCCGCGGACGACTTCCAGCATCTGGCCGTTCACGCCGCCTGCCTTGTTGATCTCGTCCACTGCGAAGTCGATGCCGCGCAGGATGTTCTCGCCGATGGCTGCGTTGCCGCCGGACATTGCGTAGATGGTACCGATCTTGATGGTATCACCGCTGGCTGCTGCAGTGCTGCCGGATGCTGCGGTGCTGGTAGATGCTGCAGTGCTGGTGGAAGCGGAAGAGCCGCCGCATGCGGTCAGAGCAGCTGCGCTGCCCAGAACAGCGGATGCCTTCAGGAAGCTTCTACGAGAGATCTTTTTCATAATTGTCCTCCAATTCTGTTTGTAAAAAACAGCTTGTTAATCCGAGATGCCCCGCCGCACCGTGTGAAGTAGTGCCCGCCGGACATCCAGTTTCCAAAATCAGATGCCGAGGTACGCCTTCTTGACGTGCTCGTTTGCCGAAAGCTCGGCGGCGGTTCCTTCCAGTGCCACGCGGCCATTCTCAATAACATAGCCGCGGTCAGCCGCTGCAAGGGCCTTGGTAATGTCCTGCTCCACCAGCAGCACCGAGATGCCGTCATTCTTCACCATGGTCTTGGCCACTTCCAGAATGTCGTCCACGATGTTGGGGGCAAGGCCCAGACTGGGCTCGTCCAGGATCAGCAGCTTGGGCATACCGATCAGTGCACGGGCCACGGCCACCATCTGCTGCTCGCCGCCGGACAGAGTGCCGGCAGCCTGCTTTGCGCGCTCGCGCAGTTTGGGGAACCAGTTGTAGCACTTTTCCAGATTTTCTGCAAAATGTGCCTTGGTCTCCTTATTGAATGCGCCCAGTTCCAGATTTTCCAGCACGGTCATCTCGGTAAAGAGCTGACGGCCTTCCGGCACCTGCACGATGCCGCTGTCCAGAATAACGCGGGAGCTTTTGCCGGAGAGGTCCTCTCCGTTGAACTCCACCTTGCCGGAGCTTGCCTTGACCATGCCTGTGATGGTGCGCACCATGGTGGTCTTACCGGCACCGTTGGAGCCAAGGATGGCAACGATCTCGCCATCCTTCACCTCAAAGCCGATGTCCCACAGGATGTTCACAGAGCCGTAACCGGCGTTCAGACCTTCAACTTTAAGCACTTGCGCCCTCCTTTTTGGTGCCCAGGTACACCTCCATGACGTAAGGATCGTTCATGACCTGCTCGGGCGTGCCCTCAGCGATCTTTTCGCCGTGGTGAAGGACGATGACCTTCTCGCACAGGCTCACGACCGCCTTCATGATGTGCTCGATGAGCAGGATGGTGACACCGGACTCGTTGATCTTGCGGATCAGCTGGATGGCCTCTTCGGTCTCAGCCGGGTTCAAGCCTGCCATGTTCTCATCCAGAAACAGCACTTCGGGCTTGGTGGCCAGAGCGCGGGCCATCTCCAGACGCTTCTGGTCCGGCGTGCCCATGTCCTTGGAGATCACATGACGCTTTTCGTACAGGCCGGTGAAGTGCAGCACCTCCATGGCGCGCTCCTTGGCCTCTTTTTCGCTCTTTGCACCGGCGTGGCCGAAGTAGGCGGCGGCGGTGACGTTATCCAAAACGCTCAGGTTCTTCAGAGGCTTCATGATCTGGAAGGTGCGGGCGATCTTCATGTTGGTGTACTCATACGCCTTTTTGTTGGTGATGTCCTCACCATTGTAGAAGATCTTGCCTTCGGTGGGCGGGTAGTAGCCGCAGATCATGTTGAAGGTGGTGGATTTACCAGCACCGTTGGGGCCGATCATGCCGGTGATGGAGCCTTTCTCCACCGAGAAAGAAACATCATGCACGGCGGTCAGACCCTTGAACCGCTTGGTCAGGCCCTGGACTTCAATAATAGGCTTTTCTGCCATGATTACTTCCCTCCCTTGTCTGCCATCAGCTCATACTCTTCCAGCACGTCCAGAGACGGCTTTTTGAGGATCTTTTCATCGATGAAGGTCTTGACCTTCGAGTTCATGTACCAGCCCAGAATACCGGACGGACGGAAGCGGATGACCACGATCAGCACGATGGCGTACATCAGCATGTTGATGCCGGGCAGGATGGCGGCAAAGTTTGCACGCAGCAGTTCGCTCAGCGGGATCATGATGAGGCCGCCGATCAGCGGGCCTTCGATGTAGGCAGCGCCGCCCACGACTGCCGGCAGCACGATCTCAGTGGACTTGGACTGGATCATAATATCGGGGTCGATGTAGCGGATGTAGCTGACGTAGAAGAAGCCGACCAGACCGGCAATGATAGCCGAAATGACAACGGCAATGACCTTGTACTTGGTGGGGTTGATGCCGATGGCGGCGGCTGCGTCCTCATCCTCGCGGATGGTGCGCAGCGCAAAGCCCAGCTTGGAGCGGCCGATCTTCTTCATGATGAGGTAAACGCCCACCATCATGATGAAGCCGATGTAGTAGTACGGCACCTTGCTGGTAAAGCGGAACTGCGCAAAAGAGTCCTTGCCGAAGGGCAGGCCCACACCGGATGCGCGGCCGAAGAACTCCGAGTTGATGATGAACTGACGGATGGACTCGGCAAACGCGATGGACACCAGCGTGAAGTAGGGGCCGCGCAGGATCAGGCTGGGGAAGAAGATGACACCGGCCACAACGCCCACAACGAGCATATCCAGCACAGCGGCCACCCAGGGGTTCATGCCCGTCTTTGTGACCACCAGACAGCACACATAGGCACCCAGACCCATGTAAGCGGCCAGACCCAGCGAGTTCTGGCCGGTGATGCCGCCCAGAATGTTCCACGCCATGGACAGGGTGGACATATAGAAGGTGAGAACGAAAATGTTGATGATGTAAGGTTTATCCACGACCAGCGGGATCGCTGCGAAGATGGCGACGATGATAGCCAGAACGATCGCCAGATTGCGGTGATAGGTTTTAACTGCTTTTCTGGTATCCATCTTATCGCCTCCTCAGAATCATGACCTGACGCACGACCAGAATGATGATGAAGGTGACGAACACGATCATATCACTGTAGGACGGGCTGATGAACAATGCACTCATCTGCTCCAGCAGGCCCAGGAAAATACCGGCGAAGAATGCGCCGGGGATGGAGCCCAGACCGCCCACGACCACGACGATCAGTGCGCGGAAACCGAAGCTTGCGCCTGCGGTGGGATAGATGGTGTAGAACTGGGTCAGCAGAGAACCGGCGATACCGGCCAGAGCAACGCCCAGACCATAGGTCAGGATGTAAATTTTCTTGACGTTGATGCCAACGACCTCAGCACCAATAGGGTTCTGGGATACGGCGCGGATCTGCTTGCCGGTGGTGGAATACTTGAGGAAGGCAAACAGTGCAATGGCAACCACGATCAGGATCAGGAAGCTGACCAGACGCGGCAGCGCAATGGTGACCGGGCCAAGCGGGATATAGGTCTGCGAATAAGGGGTAATGATCTTATAATAGGTGGAACCAAAGATGACCAGAGCGCCGTTGGTGAGCAGCAGGCCCAGACCGACGGTAAGGAACAGCAGGTTTGTAAAGCTCTTGGTCTTGAGCGAAGGGGTGATCAGAGTGGACTGGATCAGCGCACCCAGACCGAACATGAGCACTGCGACGATGGGAAGGGCTACATAGGGATCCACCCCAAAGTAGGTATACAGAACATAGGTGATGTACATGCCCACCATCAACATTTCGCCGTGGCAGAAGTTGACGATGTTCATAACACCGAAAATGATGTTCTGGCCCATACCCATCAGGGAGTAGAAACCGCCCAGCAGGATCCCGTTTACCAGTGCTTGCAAAAAGACTTCCATTGACATCCTCCCGTTCTAAGCATCAGGCGATGGGAACAGATGCTGCAAAAACTGCACGCTGCATCCGCCATCGGCCCGTACTCGTGATTGAAAACCGCCCTTGTGGACTCCATTTCCTCCCTTCTGCTCGTACAATTGGTATATCATCTGTATTGCAACGTAAGTGCAGCCTGTATACAAGATATTATTTCTACCAAACTTTGTCATGAATTTATATGGAAAGTGCTAGAATATTCCAGAGTTTTTGGTGTGCAAGCCAATTTTCGCAGTTAAAAATGGAGGATTGATGTCTCATTGACATAATTTTGTTACTATTTCAGGCCGGAAATTTACGGAAAATGCAGAAAAGCCCGGCAGAAGAGCACCTGAACGTGTTCCCCTGCCGGGCTTTTTATCCATAAAATGGCATGTGGTATTCAAGATGAAGGCGCGCCGCCGCCCTGTCTCGGGTTGTGGTTCCCAGCGTATGCTTCACGCCTTGGAGCGGCGTTCGCATTCCGCTGACCACGGCCCCAGCTTCGCTTCCCTGTACTCCCCTTTTTGTCGCTATGCGACATCTTCCCCCGACCGGGGGAAGTCTTTGCTCGCTGGCGGCGGTCAGCTCAGCTGCAATTCCCGTACGGGTCAAATTAAAAACGCCCTTGCGCATTGCAGCGGCAGCTACCACGGTAGACATTCCTAGCCGTTGGGACCCGCGGGCTAACCAAAGCCCCACTGGGGCTTTGGTTGCGGTGCTGCGCACCGCCGCCCTGTTCGATTCCCGTACGGGTCAAATTAAAAACGCCCTTGCGCAATGCGCAAAGGCGTTTTTATGACCCGTACGGGAATCGAACCCATGTTACAGCCGTGAAAGGGCCGTGTCTTAACCGCTTGACCAACGGGCCTTAGAAATACAGAGCTTCGCTAAAACCTCCGACTTCCATCGTCCACTACTGCAGACGACCGTCCCCCTAACCTTAGCGAAACTCTGTAAAAGTGGTAGCGGTAACTGGATTTGAACCGGTGACACTTCGGGTATGAACCGAATGCTCTAGCCAACTGAGCTATACCGCCACATATTGTTTGTGCACTTGAACAGTGCTCTATTATTATACCCACAGATACCCCTTTTGTCAACACATATTTTTAAAAAAATCATATTTTTTCGTGCCGTCCAAAATACAAACGAAGATACGCAAAAATCCCGCTTTCCATTGAATAGAAAGCGGGATTTTTCAACCATTTATCCGAGCCTTGTGGAAAAGCCGGTCAATTCTTCAGCCCTTCTTATGGGTGGGAACCATGACCTTCAGGCCGCCCATATACGGCTGCAGCACTTCGGGGATGGTCACGGTGCCGTCGGCCTGCAGATGGTTCTCCAGGAAGGCGATCAGCATACGCGGAGGTGCCACGCAGGTGTTGTTCAGGGTGTGGGCCAGATAGGTCTTGCCGTCCTTGCCCTTCACGCGGATGTGCAGGCGGCGTGCCTGTGCATCGCCCAGATTGGAGCAAGAGCAGACCTCGAAGTACTTCTGCTGGCGGGGGCTCCATGCTTCGATATCGCAGCTCTTCACCTTCAGGTCGGCCAGGTCGCCGGAGCAGCAGTTCAGCTGACGCACCGGGATCTCCATGTTGCGGAACAGCTCCACAGAGTTCTTCCACAGCTTCTCGTACCAGTCAGCGCTCTCGTCGGGGCGGCAGACCACGATCATTTCCTGCTTCTCGAACTGATGGATGCGGTAAATGCCGCGCTCCTCGATGCCGTGAGCGCCCTTTTCCTTGCGGAAGCAGGGGCTGTAGGAGGTCAGGGTCAGGGGCAGAGTGGCCTCGTCCAGAGTCTGGTCGATGAAGCGGCCGATCATGGTGTGCTCGCTGGTACCGATCAGATACAGGTCCTCACCCTCGATCTTGTACATCATAGCATCCATTTCCGGGAAGGACATGACACCCTGCACCACGTTGCCGTGCATCATGAAGGGAGGGATCACATAGGTGAAGCCCTTGTTGATCATAAAGTCGCGGGCATAGGCCAGCACAGCCTCGTGCAGGCGGGCGATGTTGCCCAGCAGATAGTAGAAACCGTTGCCGGCCACGCGGCCTGCAGCGTCCATATCGATGCCGTCGAAGCTCTCCATGATCTCGGTGTGGTACGGAATGGGGAAATCGGGCACCACAGGCTCACCAAAGCGCTGTGCTTCCACGTTGTAGGTATCATCCGGGCCGATGGGCACGCTGGGATCGATCATCTGCGGAATGGTGTACATGATCTCCTGAATGCGTGCGGACAGGGTCTCTTCTTCCTTTTCCAGCTCAGCCATCTTGTCGGCGTCGGCCTTGACGGCGGCATTGTTGGCATCGATCTGAGCCTGCAGCTCAGCCTTCTGTGCCTCATCGGTGCACTTCTTCAGCTGGCCGAACAGGGGGCCGTTGGCCTTGCTCAGCTTGTTGCGGGCAGCCTTGAGGGCTTCCACTTCCTTCAGGCATGCGCGGTACTTGGCATCCTTCTCGATGACCTCGTCCACCAGCGGGAGCTTTGCATCCTGAAACTTCTTCTTGATGTTTTCCTTGACAGCGTCCGGGTTTTCACGGACAAATTTGATATCAAGCATGATTGACTCTCCTTGCTCTATTTCGGTTCGCACAGAAGATCCCCTCCCCTGTGCCGTTCAAAGACGGTCGCCCGCCTTGGATCGCTTTATTCTTCGTTCTGGTACTGTCCCAGCAGGTTGGCAAAGGCCCGCAGCTGCTCGTCTGAATAGAAATGCACGGTCAGCTTGCCCTTGCCGTCGTGGTAGGCCACGTTCACCTCGCTGCCCAGCACCTGCTTGAGGCTTTCTTCCACCTCCACCGGCAGAGTGCCCCGCGGCTGGGGCTCTCTGGGCTCCTTTGCGGGCTTTGCCAGCTTTTTGCACAGTGCCTCGGCCTGACGCACGTTCAGCTGGTTGTCCGCAATGATCTGCGCCGCCTGCTCCTGCAGCTCCGGTGTGGGCAGGCTCAGGATCACCTTTGCGTGGCCGATATTGATAAAGCCGCTTTTCAGCAGTTCCAGCACGTTTTCCGGCAGGTTCAGCAGGCGCAGGCTGTTGGCCAGTGCGCTGCGGCTCTTGCCCAGCTTCTGTGCCGCCTGCTCCTGCGTCAGGCCGCAGCGGGTCATCAGCTCCCGGATGCCGGTTGCTTCTTCCACCGGGTCCAGATCCTCGCGCTGCAGGTTTTCCACCAGAGCCAGCTCCATGGCCTGCTCGTCGCTGACTTCCTTAATGACCACCGGCACATCGTTCAGCCCTGCCATGCGGCAGGCACGCCAGCGGCGCTCACCCGCCACGATGCTGTAGCCGCCGCGCGGGCGCGGACGCACCGCGATGGGCTGCAGCAGACCATGCTCTGCAATGCTGGCCGCCAGCTCGCCCAGCGCCTGTTCGTCAAAGGTCTTGCGCGGCTGTTCCGGGTCCGGTTCGATCTCACGCAGGGGCAAGGTGTCTACCTTTGCACCGGACTCAAAAACCGGGGCGGCATCTTCAAACAGACTGTCCAGCCCGCGGCCAAGTCCTCCTTTTCCTCTTGCCATTCATGTTCCCCCTGAGGTTTAATCTTCCAGAGCATTTTTCGTCTGCTCTGCGACGGGTGCACTTTTTCTGCGGGCCTTTTTGGGCTCGTGCGGGCGGTTGTTCTTGACAAATTCGATTGCCAGATCCATGTACGCTTCGCTGCCCTTGCCCTTGGGCTCATAGAAATTGATGGGCTGGCCGTAGCTGGGCGCCTCCGAAATGCGGATGGAGCGCGGGATGGTGGTCTTGTACACCTTGGAGCCGAAATACTTCTGCACCTGCTCCACCACCTGCACGGTCAGGTTATACCGCAGCGAGAACATGGTGAACACCACGCCCTCGATATCCAGATACGGATTGTACTTTTTGCGAATGGTCTTTAAGGTGCTGATCAGCTCCGAAAGACCCTCCAGCGCGTAATACTCGCACTGCACCGGAATGAGAACGCTGTCGCAGGCACTCAGGCCGTTCAGGGTGAGCAGGTCCAGACTGGGCGGACAATCGATAAAGATGAAGTCATAGTCCTTCTGCACCTCGGCCAGCGCCTTGCGCAGGCGGCTCTCACGAGCGGGCAGGTCGATCATTTCCAGACTGGCACCGGCCAGACGGGTGTTGGAGCCGATGACATCGGTGCGGTACTCGGTCTTACGGATGGCCTCGGATGCCCGCGCCTCACCGATCAGGATCTCGTAGGTTCCCTTTTCCACGCTGCGCTTCGGGATGCCGTAGCCGGTGGTGGTATTGCCCTGCGGATCAAGATCTACGATGAGCACCCGCTTGCCCAGCGCCGCAACGCAGGACGACAGGTTGACGGCGGTGGTGGTTTTGCCAACGCCGCCCTTCTGGTTCGCAATTGCTACAATTTTTGCCACGCACAATTCTTCCTTCCGGGAAAATTTAATTGTTCCATGTGGAACATTCGCAGTCATGCCCGCCGGTTTCCCGTCCATACAGGCACCTTAACACCTAGTATAGCACATCCAAATCGGTTTTTGAACCATCTGAAGCGTTTTTCGGCTGGATTTTTAACTTTTAGAGGTGGGAAAATCAAAAACTGCACGGTTTCGGGAGACAAAACAAACGATTTTGAATGCGCGCCGGGAAGCTGGCTAGCCCTCTCAGTCAAGCCCTGTCGGGCTTGCCAGCTCTCCCAAAGGGAGAGCCCTTGGCATAACGGCAAAGTTTCCGGGCAGACCGCAAAGCTTGCGGGTGCGCTTGCTCCCACTTGGGGGAGCTGTCGCGCGTAGTGCGGCTGAAGGAGTAATCTGGGTACGGACTCCTTCCGTCAAGCCCTGTCGGGCTTGCCACCTCCCTCATAAGGGAGGCTTTGGCAGTGCGGTAAAGTTTCTGGGCAGACCACAAAGCTTGCGGGTGCGCTTGCTCCCACTTGGGGGAGCTGTCGCGCAGCGACTGAGGGGCTTCCAATCGGCGGAACACAAAAAATCCTTTAGCGAAGCGACTTGGATTTTTTGTATGGAGCCCAACAGCTTTGGGGTTACTAGGGGCGAGCAGCCCCTAGTTCGTGCCTCCCGCGCCTCGAAAGTAGCGGGTGCTTTTCTGGTTCTCTTTTGGCACGCAAAAGAGAACGTACCCGGCGGCAATGCTTTAGCAAAAGGCATGAAACTTTAAACACGCGACTACGCTCTGCACGGGAGTTTCCTGTTCCACATGGAACAATTTTACCGTTCGGCGGCGGTGGTTGGGATGCGCACCGTATATTCGATATACCCGTCCTTCTCCTCCCGGTGGGCAGTGGCGGGCACACCATTGTCGGTCATCAGACGGATGGCATGGTCGATGGTGTTCACAAAAATACGCACATCCTTGACCATCGAGATGCGGTGCCTGCCTTTTGCAGGGGTGTTGAGCAGCTGTTCAATGTAGAGGTCGGTCTGCCGGGCGTTCATGCGGCGCTTGGCAATGTTGATCAAGGCTTCACTGCGGCGGTTCTCCGGCAGACGCAGCACCGCCCGGGCGTGGCGCTCGGTGAGGCTGTTGTCCAGCACGAACTGCCGCTGGTCGGCGTTCAGCTGCAAAAGCCGCAGCTTGTTGGCAAGGGTGGGCTGCGCCATGCCCAGTCGCTTGGCGGCTTCGGCCTGGGTGCAGTCCCACAGCACCATCACATCCTTTAAGCCCTGCGCCTGCTCAAAGGGGTTCAGGTCGGCCCGCTGGATGTTTTCCAGCAGGCCCAACGCGGCGGTGCGCTCATCGTCGTAATCACAGAGGATGGCAGGGATGTTGTTCATTTTAGCAAGGCGGCAGGCACGGAGCCGCCGCTCCCCGGCTACCAGCTCGTAGCCGCCATCCGACACTTTTCGCACCGAGATGGGCTGCAGTAGACCATTTTCACGGATGCTCTGGGCCAGCGCAGCCAGCTCCTGCTCGCTGAACTCCCGCCGTGCCTGAAACGGCGACGGCCTGATCTGATCGATGGGCAGGAAATAAATCTTGCCCGCCTGCTTTTTGCGTTCAAACATGGATACACGGCTCCTTTCGCGTGGTGGATGGGTTTTGTTTTTCACATTTTCCCGGGAAAGCGTGGAAAACTCAGGCTTCAGGCACAGTGTATCACACAAATAAAAGCCCTGCCAGAAGTTTCGTTCGGCAGGGTTTTACAAAATTCTATCGGTATTTCGTTATTTCAACGGGCTTTTCGCAATTTTTCCGCCGTTTCTGGGGTAGGCTGTCGGAGTCTGCGAAATCTTTTTGCACAGGATCAGGGTGCGGGTGTCGCCGCCCGGAAGGTGCAGAGTGCGGGTCTCTTTGTACTCGCCGCCCAGCTTTTTGATGGCACCGCGCGCGGCGGCCAGTTCTTCCTCACCGGAAGAGCCCTTCATGGCAAGGAAGTTTCCCCCTACCTTTACCAGCGGCAGGCAGTATTCGGCCAGCATGGGCAGCGCAGCCACAGCCCGGGCAGATGCCAGATCAAACTGTTCACGCCACGCCTTGCGGGCGGCTTCCTCGGCGCGCTCCTTTGCAAACTCCACGCCGGTCAAGCCCAGCTGGGCACAGGCGTACTTCAAAAACTCCACCCGTTTGCCGGTGGGCTCCATCAGGGTCAGCTGCAGCTCCGGCTTGTAGATCTTGGTCACGATGCCCGGGAAGCCTGCGCCTGCGCCCACATCCACCATGCGGCCCGCCACTTCCGGCTGGCTGGCAAACAGCAGGCTGTCGAGGAAGTGCTTATCCTCGATCCCCTCGGGGTCGGTGATAGCGGTCAGGTTGACCTTCTGGTTGTAGTCCACCAGAATTTCGGCAAAGGCATCCAGCTGGTCCAGCTGGGTGCCGGTGAGAGTGATGTTCCATGTGGAACATTTTGCTTCAAGGCGCGGTTTATCGATCATACGCAGGTTTTCCTTTCTGTTATTCGCCGGTCAAGTGAACGAAGATCGGCTCGTGGTGCACGGCAGGCAGGAAAGTTTCCAGCACATCTGCCGTGCGCAGCTTGAGCGAAGAGGTGTTGATGCAGGGGTGGCAGCCGAGGTACTCCCCTGCCTTTATGTCCTCATCCATCAGCAGCTGCACCTTATTTTCAGCATCATTGGCAAGGCCCATAATGGAGGAGGAGCCGGGCGTGCAGTCCAGATACTGCTCCATATCCTCGGGCGAGGCAAAGCTCAGGCGGGCAATGCCCAGCTGATGGGAAAGCTCTTTGGTTTTGAAGGGCTTGTCCCCGGGCATCATGAGCAGATAGAAGTTCGTCTTCTGCCGGTTGCACAGGAACAGGTTCTTGCACACGGTGGCATTCAGGCAGGCATCGATCACATGGCAGTCCTCCATGGTATCGGCCTTCATCCAGCCGTGGTCGGTGCGCCAGAATTGGATGCCCAGCTTGTCCAGCAGGTCATAGGTACGGATCTCTTTTTCCAGCCGCCCGGTGCAGTCGGCAGGACGGCCCTCGTAAAGCTTCAGTTCTTCCATTTTATTTTCCTCTCGCTGCCAGTGCAATGCTCAGCTGCGCCACATCGGAGGGCGATACGCCCGGGATGCGCCCCGCCTGACCGAGGTTCTTCGGCCGGATGCGGGCCAGCTTTTCGCGGGCTTCCAGCGTCAGGCCGGTCAGGTCGGAATATTCAAAATCATCTGGGATCAGGGTCTTTTCGTGCCGGGCCACGTCCCGGATCATCCGGTCCTGCCGGGCAATGTAGCCCGCATACTTAATCTCGGTCTCCAGCCGTTCGGCCAGCATGGGGGTGATCTGCTCGCCCCAGCCGATGACACCGGCCAGCAGCGGATAGCTGATCTCCGGGCGGCGCAGCAGCTCTTCCGCAATGCCGCCCTCAGCAGCAGGGGCAAGCCCGGCTGCTTCCATGGCGGCGCGCAGGTCGGCGGTGCGCAGATGGGTCTCGTGCAGGCGGCGGCGCTCCGCTTCCAGAATGCTCTGGGTGTGCTGGTACTTGGCCCAGCGGTCATCCTGCACAAGGCCGTATTCCCTGCCGATGGGGGTCAGCCGCTGGTCAGCGTTGTCCTGACGCAGGGTCAGGCGGTACTCGCTGCGGCTGGTCATCATGCGGTAGGGGTCCATGACCCCTTTGGTGACCAGATCGTCCACCAGCGTGCCCAGATAGCTGGTGTGGCGCGGCAGAATGAGCTGCTCTTTGCCCAGCGCATTGCGGGCGGCGTTCAAACCTGCCAGCAGGCCCTGTGCGGCGGCTTCCTCGTAACCGGAGGTGCCGTTGAACTGGCCCGCACCGTACAGTCCCCGCACCACCTTGCTTTCCAGCGTGGCTTCCAGACTGGTGGGGTCCACGCAGTCGTACTCGATGGCGTAGGCCGGGCGCATGATCTCGATGTTCTCAAACCCTTTGATACTGCGGTAGAAGGCGTTCTGCACATCCTCCGGCAGGCTGCTGGAGGCTCCCTGCAGATACATCTCTTCGGTGTTCTCGCCGCAAGGTTCCACAAAAATGGGGTGGCGGTCCTTGCCCGCAAAGCGCACCACCTTGTCCTCAATGGAGGGGCAGTAGCGCGGGCCAACGCCCTCGATCATGCCGCCATAGAGCGGGCTGCGCTGGATGTTATCCAGAATGATCCTGTGGGTCTCGGGGTTGGTGTAGGCGATCCAGCACTCCACCTTGTTGTGCATGGGTGCATCGGTCATAAAGCTGAAGGGCTGTAGCTCATTGTCCGGATCGCCGGGCTGGCATTCCAGCTTGGAAAAATCGATGCTGCGGCGGTGCACCCGGGCAGGGGTGCCGGTCTTGAACCGGCGCAGCGGCAGCCCGGCAGCCTTCAGGCTGTCGGTCAGGGCGTTAGCGGCGTGCATCCCGTCCGGGCCGGAGGCGTACCATGCATCGCCCACAAAAATTTTGCCGCCAAGGTTCGTGCCGGTGGCAATGACCACGCACTTGGCGCTGTATTCGCCGTTCAGCTGGGTCACAACGCCCTTCACACGGCCGTTCTCGGTCTCGATGCTCACAACCTCAGCCTGATGGATGGCAAGGCCGGGCGTGAGTTCCAATGCATGCTTCATATATTCATGGTAGCGCTTGCGGTCGGTCTGCACACGCAGGGCGTGCACCGCCGGGCCTTTGCCCTTGTTGAGCATCCGGCTCTGCAGATAGGTGGCATCCGCAGCAAGGCCCATCACGCCGCCCAGTGCATCCAATTCACGTACCAGCGTACCTTTTGCCGTGCCGCCAATGCTGGGGTTGCAGGGCATGTTGCCAATGGCATCCAGACTCATGGTAAACACGGCCGTTCTCGCGCCCAGCGTTGCGGCGGCGTGAGCTGCCTCGATGCCGGCATGACCGGCACCGATGACGATAACGTCATAATCTCCTAAGTGGTTCATATACTTTCGGGTTTCCTCTAACAAATGATTTAAAATGCCCTCCGTTTCACTCTGGGCATATTCAGCGGAAAAATTATTTTTAATTTCGCAAATCTGGAAAATCTGCGGATTTTCCAGATTTGCCTTTTCACGGGAGGGGCCATAACGGGAAACGGCAGCTGCTGCGCTTGCTCCCCCGGGGGGAGCTGTCGCGCAGCGACTGAGGGGCTGCAAATCGGCGGAGCCGAAAAAAACGGTTAAAAGATCTTCACGCCGAACAGGCGTGAATCTTCAGTTTTTTCCGGTGCAGCCCTCTGCTTTGGGGTTAAAAGGGGCGAGCAGCCCCTTTTTCGTGGCTCCAGCGCGTCGAAATCGCTGGCACTTTTCTGGTTCTCTTTTGGTGTCAAAAGAGAACATCCCCGGCTCTTACTTTCCCACGCAGAAACGTTCAAACACCTGTTCGATCACAGCTTCCGAGGCGTTCTCACCGGTCAGGTCGCACAGGGCGGCCAGTGCGTCGTCCACACAGACGGAAACGGCATCCAGCCCAAAGCCGCCTGCGGCAGCATCCAGTGCACCGGCCACAGCGTCCCGCGCACGCAGTGCGGCGGAAAGCTGACGCTGGCCGGACAGACTGGCGGCATGGGGATCGATCTGGCTGGTACCCAGCAGGCGGGCCACCGCAGCGGAGATCACCTTGCGGCTCTCCTCCTCCTGACAGCACACCGGCAGCACCATGGCAAAGCAGGGTGCTATCAACTCTGCGTCAAATTGCGTTGGTTTATCCTCTTTGTTGATAAGTGCAATGGCTGGACGGCCTGTGCAACGCTGTGCAAGCTCCAGATCTTCCCGCGTGGGCGGCTCAGAGCCATCGAACACAGCCAGGATCAGGCCTGCCTCCTCCAGCTTTTTCCAACTGCGGCGGATGCCCTCGGCTTCAATGGCATCTTCAGTCTCGCGCAGACCGGCGGTATCGAACAGATTCAGCTGGATATCCCCCAGCTGTACCGCCTGCTCCACCACGTCACGGGTGGTGCCAGCCACCGGCGTGACGATGGCCCTGTCGAACCCGGCCAGCAGGTTGAGCAGTGTGGATTTGCCCGCATTTGGTCTGCCCACAATGGCGCAGTCCACACCTTCGCGCAGGACGGTATCCGCCTGATAATTATGGATCAACTCGTCCAGCTCTGCCTTTACCCCACTCAGTACGCGGTGCAGATGGTCACCGTCCAGCTCCGGCACATCCTCTTCGGGAAAATCCACCCATGCGGCAAGGTGAGCCTGAATGGCGGTAAGCGCTTCCTTCTGGGCACTGATCTTCTTCGCCAGCGCACCGCCCAGCGCGGCATTGGCCAGCGCGGCACCCTGACGGCCATCCGCCGAGATCAGATCCATCACCGCTTCGGCCTGCGTCAGACCCAGCTTGCCGTTCAGGAACGCGCGGCGGGTGTACTCGCCGGGCGCGGCAGGCTGAGCACCGGCAGCAAGACAGGCTTCCACCAGACGGCGGGCCACGGCGCTGCCGCCATGGCAGGAAAGCTCCACCACGTCCTCGCCGGTATAGCTGTGGGGCGCGCGGAAAAACAGGGCCACCCCCTCATCAAAGGCTTCGTCCCCTTCCCGGAATGTGCCGTACATGGCGGTGTAGCCTTTGGCATTCTCCACCTTTTTTGCGGCGTTGGCCGGGCGGAACACCCGGGCTGCTATGGGATAGCTCTCCGCACCGGAGAGCCGCACGACGGCAATGCCGCCTGCGCCCGGTGCTGTTGCAATGGCTGCAATGGTCGTTTCCTGCATGGTTTTTTCTGGCTTCCTTTCCGCGCCCGGTCTGGCCGCTTGCTCCCATCTGCCCACAGCAGCGAGACCAATACAGTTTCATTGTACCACGAAATGCTGCGGAATGGTACTGTTTTTTCAACCAATTCCCGGGAAACGGTTGAAAATCCGCCCGTTTCTCACACAAAAAAGGGGCTTTCCGTCCCAACACGGAAAGCCCCTTTTTACAAGAAACTGTTTTTTAGAACTTGGCGATATCCGCCGTGGTGATGGCCTTGCCAGGCAGCGTGCGTGCATCGGCATTCTCATTCAGGGCCAGCTTGCCCTCGCGCAGCAGCTGCACAGCCTTCTGGTGATCGGCAGCCTTCCAGTTGTTGCCCACGATCTTCCAGTTGTTGTTCACGTGCGGCTCAATGGTGCCGCCCTTCACGGTGCGGATGTACTCGCCCAGCAGCTCGCGGATGCCGCCCACGTCGCCGCGCACATCGATCTCCAGCAGCTTGGGCAGCTCTTCGCCCGGCAGGAAGATGTCCGCAGCCGTCAGCAACTGGGTGGTGGCGCGGTAGTTGTTCACTGCCACCACAAAGGTGTCGGTATCCTTCACGGCCTTGCCGTTCGGCCACTTGAGGTTCTTGATGCGGTGGCCCGGCTCCTTGGAAACGTCCAGCTCGTAGCTGACGCCCTCAAAAGCATCGTACAGGTAGTAGCGCACCGAGGGGTCAAAGGCAATGGTCACTTCATCCGGCTTCCATGTCTTGAAGAAGGCAGCAGACCACTCCATGAAGCGGCGCAGCTGCTCGCCGGTCATCTGCAGCTTGTACAGGGTGTTCTGGTAGGTGTAGATGCTGGCCATATCGCACTTGCGGATGGTGCCCGCGCGCATCTGGGAGGTCATGGAGGTCAGGGCGGTAGCAGAGACCTGCGCACCGGTGTAGTACATCTGCACTTCGTTGATGAAGTCCAGCAGCGCGGTATCCTGCACCATGGCCTGCGGCAGGCAGTCGATCTCGTTTTCGGGGGCCAGATCGCCGCCCTTCAGCTCGCCAATGGGGGTAACAGCGTCTTCCTTGGCGCGGGTGTCGTAGGAGGCCAGCAAAGCGGTCAGCTCCGGATCGGGCTCGTACTCCTTGATCTGCAGGTTTTCAGAGGTGCGGTTCACGACCTTCCACTTACCGTCCAGCTGGCGCTCCAGATAGACGTGGATCTCGGACAGGGTGGCACCGGCGTTCTTGTTCTCCACCACCAGCACGTTGTTGATCATCATGTTGGGGATGCTCCTGTGGCCGTGGCCGCCCACGATCACATCAAACTCCGGGCAGGCATTGGCCAGATCGGTGACGCCGGAGCCATAGACACCGTACTCGTTCTCGGTATCCATGTGCATGACGCCGATCAGAACATCCACCTGATCCTTGATCTTATCAATGATCTTGCGGCTCTCGTCCACAGGGTTGGTGACCTTCCAGCCCTCCAGATTCTTGGCATCCCAGCGGATGATGTTGGGGGTGACCATGCCAATGACACCGATCTTGACGGTGCCCTTCTTGATGATGGTGTAGCCATCGGCCAGCGGGGTGCCGTCCGGTGCGTAAACGTTGCCGGTGAGCACCTTGGCCTTTTGCTGTCCCATGACCTTTTTCAGCACATCCATGCCGTAGTTGTACTCATGGTTGCCGGTGGTCCAGATATCATAGCCGATGGCATTCATGGCAGCGATCATGGGATGCAGGTCATCGTTCAGGAACAGCTCTGCGGAGTTGGCCTGAATGGTATCGCCTGCATCCACCACCAGCGTGTTCCGGGTGCGGCACTGCTTGATGGCAGTCGCCTGCTGGGCCACACTGCCGGAAGCATCTGCCTTGTTGGCAGCGTAGTCCCAGGGGTCGAATTTGCCGTGGGTATCGCTGGTAGCAAGGATCTGCAGATCCATGCTCCACAGAGACTTGATGTCACAGGCGGCTGCAGAGGGTGCCATGCAGCTGGCGGCTGCGATGGTTGCGGATGCCCCTGCACCACGCAGGAAGCTGCGGCGGGAGATCTTGTTCTGAGCCATAGTTGAATACCTCTCTTTTCATCATTCTGTCTGTTCTTCACGAACAGAACGCTCTTGACTACAGTATAAATCCTTGACCAATTGTTTTACAATTGCCATTTAAGAGAAAGATTTCGGCAAAAAACAGGCAGTTTCTCCAAATTTTGAGAAGAATGACTTTTTTATGCTCAGTATACCGCAACAGCTGCCCGACCCGAAACCAGCTTGGCGTTAGATTTTGGTAAAATCCTTTTTGCGTGAAAAAAGGTCTCCGGAAAATCCGCAGATTTTCCGGAGACCCTGATTTCAAAAGTAATTCCGTATTACAGCTCGATCTTGCCAAAGCTGAAATCGGCAAAATCGTCCACGCGCTCGGTGCGCTTGGGTGCTACCGGTGCTGCATTCTCTGCATCACGGGGTGCATAGGTGCGCTCCGGCACGCCGGAAGGCCGCGGGCCGCGGGGTGCACCATTGCGGCTGCCACGGTAACCGCCGCGGTTTCCATTGTGGTCGCCATGCTCAGAACGGTTCCCGCCGCGATAGCCGCCATTGCGGCTGCCGCCGGGACGACGGCCATTGCCGCGTCCGCCGCGGGGACGGCGCTCGCCATAGGTGTTCTCGGTCTGTGCATCGGGTGCGGTGGAGTAGATGACCACACGGCGGTCACGGCCTTCGCCCTTGCTCTCGCTGCGCACGCCCTCCATCTTGCTGATGGCAGAGTGGATGATACGGCGCTCGTAGGGGTTCATGGGTTCCATGGCAAAGCTGCGGCCGGTCTTGCGCACCTTGGCACCAATGCGCTGTGCCAGTGCGGTCAGGTCGCTCTCGCGCTTATCGCGGTAGCCGGCCACATCCAGACCCAGCTTGATGTAATCGCCCTCCAGACGGTTTGCCACAAGGCTTGCCAGATAGGAAAGGCTCTCCATGGTCTCGCCGCGGCGGCCGATGAGGGCACCCAGCTTTTCACCGTCCAGACGGATGATGGTAGCTTCGCCCTTCTGCACAGCGCTGAAGGTGACATTCTCCACGCCCATCAGGGCAATGACCTCACGCAGGTAGTCCACAGCAGCCTTGATCTTAGCGTTCTCTTCGATCACGATGGGGACTTCCGGCTCCTCTTCCTCGGCAGCGGGTTGCTCTGCAGCAGCTTCTGCAGCGGGGGCAGCAGGCTCTTCGGCCTTTGCTTCCGGCTGTGCTGCCGCAGCAGCAGGCTCCTCTGCCACGGGAGCGGCCTTGACAGCCTCCTGCACGGGAGTCTTTTTCTCAACAACAGGCTCAGCGGGTGCTGCAGCCGGAGCATCCGGCTCCTCCACGCTCACGCACACCTTAGCGGGGGTGAGCTTCAGTCCCAGAAAACCAGTCTTCTGGGGCATTTCCAGCACTTCGCAGCTGACATTCAGATCATCGGCCTGCACGCCCAGCAGAGCGCAGGCTTTTGCGCGGGCTTCATCGACCGTTTTGCCGGTCGCTTCCTGCTTACGGATCATAACCGTTCATCCTCCTCTTATTCTTTATCCTGCTTGTTCAGCTCGCTCAGCGGCACGGTACGCTCGTCCTTGTAGCGCTCCTCGTCCAGCTGGCGGGCATACTCCAGACGGCGCTTGTTCATCTCGCTGGCAGAAATGTTCTTTTCCGTGGTCTTGCCGGTCTTGGGATCGGTGACCTTGACGGTAGTGTTCTTCACACCGCGTTTTTCCTGCTTTTTCTTTTCTGCGATCTGCGCTTCGATCTCCTTGCGCATCTTATCGGGGTCGTACACCTTGCGCATGACCTGAGTCTGCACGGTCATCACGATGTTGGAAATGACGTAGTACAGAGAGAATGCCAGAGGATAGGTGAAGCAGAAGAACAGGTACATCAGCGGCATCATATACATGGTCAGCTTCATGCTGCCCTGCATCTGCTGGCCGCTGGCCTTCATGCTGATATGGGTGGACAGGAGCATGGTGATGACCGACAGCAGCGGCAGCACGATGTCCAGAGAAAGGCCCAGCTTGGGGATGCGGGTCAGGTCGATGCCGAGGAAGTTCATGTGCTGGCTGAACTCGGTAATGGTAGCGATCTGCTCGGCGCTGAAGCAGCCCAGCACACCGCCGTTGCCAGCAACCACCTGTGCGATGATGTTGGTATCGCGGGTGATGGCGGTAAAGGCGACGCCGGAGGCGGTCAGGGCCTCACCGGCGGCGGTCAGAGCCGCAGCACTGATGTGGAAGATGCGCTCCAGCGGATTGTACACGACACCGATAACGCCGAACATGACAAGGAAGTTCAACAGCATGGGCACGCAGCCTGCGGTGGGGTTATAGCCGTAGTCCTGCTGCAGCTTGAGCATTTCTTCCTGCTGCTTTTCGGGCTTGTCCTTGTACTTGGTCTGGATCTCCATCATCATGGGCTGGAAGGCCGACATTTTAGCCATGCTCTTCTGCTGGCTCAGCTGCAGAGGGATCTTGACGATGTTGATGAGCAGCGTGAAGATGATGATGTCCCAGCCGTAGCTCGGGAGCAGCTTGTAGATCCACTCCATGACATAGCCGAGAGGACCGCTCAGGATGTAAAAGAAGTTCATACCTTTGTCCATTCTGCCCCGTCTGTGGCACGGGACTTGTTATTTTTATCGTAGGACACGCTGCCCACAGTGCACCGCGTCACAAGAAGCTGATTCAGATGCCGTAGAAACTCCCCCAGTCTCGCATTCGCTCGACAGCCCCCTCTGAGATGGGGCCTTTGTCATGGCGATAAAGTTTTCCTTCTCGCCAGAGGCTTCCTCCATGAGGGAGCTGGCACGGCGCAAGCCGTGACTGAGGGAGTTCTCTTCAATGACAGATAAACTTTATCCCCTATGCCGCTTTTCAAACAGCTTTGCGGGCTGCAGCCGGCGGGCAGGGTTCTGCCAGCGGCCCGGCTCCGGCACCGGGTCAAAGCCCCATTTGCCGAAGGGATTGCACCGGGCGATGCGCCATGCCCCCAGCAGGATGCCCTTTACGCACCCATGGGTCATGATGGCCTGCATGGTGTAGTTGCTGCAGCTGGGCGTAAAACGGCAGCTGCGGCCGATCCATGGGCTGAGAGTGTACTGGTAGGCCCGGATGGGCACGCACAGCGCGCGGCGGCAGACGTACTGCAGGCGGTTCATGCGTCCGGCTTTTCCGCCTGTGCCCTGCGTGCCGGGGGCACGGTGGCAGGGGGCGGCGCATCCGGCCGTTTGGCCTTATCCGGCAGACCGGCCTGTGCAAACAGCTTTGCCACAACGCTGCTCAGCTGCCAGCTCTTCAGCCGCGGGGTCATACCGCGGGCTACAAAGATCAGATCGTAGCCGCCGATGTTGTAGTCCAGATGCTCGTCGATGGCCGCCTTCATCACGCGGCGGGCGCGGTTGCGCTGCACGGCGTGGCCGATCTTTTTGGTGGCGGTCAGACCCACGCGGGTCTTTTTGCTGCGGGTCTTGAGCACATACATCACAAGACCAGGGTTCACATAGGATTTGCCGCGGGCATACACTCTGCCAAACTCGCTGTTGCGGCGGATGGGACGATAGCGCATGATTCCGCGCCTCCTTTCTGTGGCTGAGAACACGCCCCGAAGGGTGCATTCTTCAGCCAGTATATCAAAAATTTTTCGACTTTGAAAGCCCATGCGGGCATTTTTACGAAAATTCTTTCAATTTTCAAAAAAAAATAAGACCGCTAATCCAATATCAGCGGTCTTTTGTGCGCATATTCATTTCTGCGCCGGATCCCGTCATAAAAGGCCGGATCAGACAGTCAGGCTCTTGCGGCCCTTTGCACGGCGAGCATTGATGACCTTACGGCCGTTCTTGGTGCTCATGCGGGTCAGAAAGCCATGAACTTCCTTGCGCTGACGCTTCTTGGGCTGAAAAGTTCTCTTCATGGTTGTATCCTCCGTAAAAACTTATCCCCGGTATGGGGTCTGATGTGGTCCCAGATTGGGGACAGGCTTGCAATTCAACAGTATATCGCATAGTATGGCGTTCTGTCAAGCATTTTTTTCGCTTTCCTTCAAACTTTTTTGTGAAAAGATTTTCAACTTTTTCACCATTCTGCCGTGGAAAACTCTTTTGCCACAAGATATTGTGGCCCTGTTTTGCCCATGCCACAACGGCCGTGCAGGGGCTTTTCTTATGTATTATAAATTACATTATAGAAATATGGACGCACAGCGTTTTTTGTGGTATACTAACCTAGTATCAGCAGCATTGTTGAAAACTTTAACGGAGTGGATGTTTTATGGATTCTTTTAAGGACGTTTTAGAGGCCGCCCAGGCGTACTGCAAAACGCAGATGGCCGAGCCGACCTATAATCTCTATATCGATGGACTGGAGCCGATCAGCTTTGAGGATTCCAGCCACATCACCCTTTCGGTGCGCAACGACTTCATCTGCAAGATCGTGACGGACCGCTACCTTGGCCTGCTCAAGGAAGCCTTCAAGACCGTGCTGGGCTTCGACGTGGACATCACGCTGGTGGTGCCCAGCACGCCGCCGCACGAGGTGGTGCTGGCCCAGCAGTACGAGGCGAACCCCGCCTCCCCGCAGGGCAACTACGAGTTCACATTTGAAAACTTCATCAAAGGCCCTTCCAACCAGTTTGCGTTTGCTGCTGCACAGGCGGTTGCGGCCAATCCCTCCGGCGCATACAACCCGCTGTTCATCTACGGCGGCTCCGGCCTTGGCAAGACCCATCTGCTCACGGCCATCCAGACCGAGATCAAGCGCACCCACCCCGATTTCGTCATCATGTACGTTACCTGCGAGCAGTTCACCAATGAGCTGATCGCCGCCATCCGCGCCGGCAGCACCGAGGACTTCCGCATGAAGTACCGCGTGGCAGACCTGCTGCTGGTGGACGATATCCAGTTCATCGCCGGAAAGGAGTCCACGCAGGAGGAGTTCTTCCACACCTTCAACTCCCTGCACGATGCCCACAAGCAGATCGTCATTGCCTCCGACCGCCCGGCCAAGGAGATCAAAAGTCTGGAAGAGCGTCTGCGCACCCGCTTTGAGTGGGGCCTGACCGCCGATGTGCAGCCGCCGGATTTTGAGACCCGCGTGGCCATCGTCAAGCGCAAGGCAGAGCTTTTGCATCTGGACCTGCCCGAGGATGTGGCCGAGTTCATTGCCAACCACCTGAAGAACAACATCCGCCAGCTGGAAGGCGCTGTAAAAAAACTGAACGCCTACTACATGCTGGAGGGCATCCAGCCGGTCATCAGTGTGGCCCAGAATGCCATCAAGGACATCCTCAACGAGACCCAGCCGGTGCCCGTGACCATCGAGAAGATCATCGGCGAGGTGTCCCGCACCTTCAACGTCTCCCCTGCCGACATCCGCGGCACCAAGCGCAACGCCAACGTTGCCTCTGCCCGCCGTGTGGCCATCTACATCCTGCGCGAGGTCACCGGCATGAGCATGGAAGAGATCGGCCGTGAATTCTCCGGCCGTGACCACTCCACCATCGTCTACTCCCTCAAGACCATGGAGCGTGACATGAAGAACGACCAGCACCTGCGCGAGACCGTGAGCGACATCATCAAGAACGTGAAGGCCTGACCGCGGAAATCGTGCAAAAGTCGTACTCATTTATGGGTGAAACCCCAAAATATGGGGAGAAAACGGAACAAAACGGGGAAAAAGAACCTATATCTTGTGGTAAAAACGCAAACCTTTCCACACTTTCCACAGAGTTTTCAACATTCAACCTCCGTTCTCCACATGGTCTGTGGAAAGAAAGACCTATCCCAACCTTTCCACGATCCATTCACAACACATTCACAATCCCGTGGAAACCAAAACCCCCGCATTCCGACAAGGCTTTTCGGGGTTTTCCACAAGTTCCCCACCCCCTACTACGGTTACTACAACAAGTTCAATAAGATAGACCGGTTCTGAAACTGTTTTCAAACACAAAACAACATCAGAAACGAAAAACAAAGGAGAGAATTCAGTTTGAACATCGTATGTGATAAAGTTCTGCTGAGCGCAGCCATCGATGGTGTGTCCAAAGCCGTCACCATGCGTTCTGCCATCCCTGTGCTGGAAGGTATCCTGCTGAAAGCCGAAGGCTTCCAGCTCAACCTCACCGGCTACGATCTGGAAATGGGCATCGTGACCACCATCGAAGCCAATGTCAAGGAAGCCGGCGAGGTGGTGCTGAATGCAAAGCTGCTCAGCAGCATGATCAGCCGGATGCCCGCCGGTCAGGTCAGCATCCTCTCTGCCGAGAACGGCAAGACCACCATCCAGAGCGGCGTAGTCCAGTTCGAGATCCAGTCTATGCCGGCCAACGATTTCCCGGAGCTGCCCAATACCGGAGCGGAAGAGACCCTGACCATCAAGACCGGTGTGCTGAAAGATATGATCGATCGTACGTTATATGCTGTCAGTCAGGACGAGAAAAAGCCCGCCCACACCGGTGAGCTGTTCGAGATCCTGCCCGACAAGCTGACTGTGGTGGCACTGGACGGCTACCGTCTGGCCATCGTGGAACGCCCGGTGACGGCGGTAAAGGATATCCGCATCATCGTGCCCAGCAAGACCATGACCGAGGTCGCCCACCTGCTGCCCAACGACGACGAAGAGCCGGTGCACATCAGCGCCAACCGCCGCTATGTGGTCTTTATGGCCGGCGGCTACACCATCATGAGCCGCCTGATCGAGGGCGAGTTCCTCAACTACCGCAACGTGATCCCCGCCGACAGTCGCACCCGCGTGACCATCGACACCAAGGAATTCATCGAGACCATCGAGCGTGCTTCGCTGATTATTACAGAGCGTTTAAAAAATCCTCTCCGCATCTCCTTTACAGAGGGTAGAGTCGTGGTGCGCTGCCAGACCAACCTTGGCCGCGTGGTGGACGAGTTCAACGCCGACTGCGAGGGCGACGAAGTGGAGATCGGCTTCAACAACCGCTATCTGCTGGATGCGCTGCGCAACGCCCGCACCGAGAAGGTCCGCATGGAGATCAGCGGCCCTCTGAGCCCGGTCAAGGTGCTGCCTGCCGAGGGCAACGACTTTTTGTATCTGGTGCTGCCGGTGCGCTTCAAGAACGATTAAGAGGGCGAAATTATGCAGAAAATTCTCATCCATACGGAATTTATCAAGCTGGATGCCCTGCTGAAATATGCAGGCCTGTGTGAGACCGGCGGCGAAGCCAAGGAGCTGGTGCAGGGCGGTGCCGTGAAGGTGAACGGCGAGGTGTGCACCATGCGCGGCAAGAAGTGCCGTGCCGGTGATGTGATCGAGCTGGACGGCCAGACCGTGGAAGTGGGTCAGGGCCAGTAATGCGTCTGCTTTCACTGGAAGTTGCGAATTACCGCAATATTGCGGCAGCGCAGCTGGAACCTGGCCGGGAGCTGACCGTGATCTGCGGCAACAACGGTCAGGGCAAAACGAACCTGCTGGAGGCCATCTGGCTACTGACCGGCGGCAAAAGCTTCCGGGGCGGCAAGGATGCCGAGCTTGTGCGCCGCGGAGAAACATTCGCGGTACTGGAGGCCGTCACCCAGCGCACCCGGCAGGAGGATCAGGAACCGGACGAACCGGCAAATGTGCGCATTACGGTGGGCACGCCGGATGCACAGCGCCCCGGCCGGTATGCATCGGTCAACGGCTCTCCGCCCAAGCGGGCGGCGGGCCTTGCAGGCAGCTTTCCGGCTGTGGTGTTCGACCCCGGGCACCTGAGCCTTGTAAAAGGTGCACCGGAAGGACGACGGCGGTTTCTGGACGCGGCGCTGTGCCAGCTGTACCCCGGCTACCTTGCCACCTACCGTCGCTATGTGCGGGCATTGCAGCAGAAAAACGCGCTTCTGCGTCATTCCGCAGGCGGCACGGAGCGCCCGTGGGCAGAAAAATGCGCCCTGCTGGAAGTGCTGAACGTGGAGCTTGCAGCGCAGGGCGAGGCCATCCAGAAGCGGCGGCGGGAGTATCTGGCCCTGCTCACACCGCTGGCCTGCGCCAACTATGCCGAGCTTTCCCACGGGGCAGAGCGCATGGCGGTGCGGTATGCCGCCCAGTTTGAGCCGGGTGGGCTGTCCGCACTTTTGAAGCAGCGCCAGAACGAAGAGCTGCGCGCCGGGCAGAGCCTGTGCGGCATCCACCGCGAGGACGTTGAGCTGCTGCTGGACGACCAGCCCGCAAAGGTGTTTGCAAGTCAGGGACAGCAGCGCAGCGTGGTGCTGAGCCTGAAAATGGCCGAAGCGGCTGCCGCTGCCCGGATCACCGGAGAGCACCCGGTGCTCCTGCTGGACGATGTGCTCAGCGAGCTGGACGAGGGCCGCAAGCAGTATCTGCTCACCCGCATGAAGGAAAAGCAGACATTCGTGACCAGCTGTGATGATACCGCGTTCCTGAAAACGGACGGCGAAGTGTACCGCATGAACGGCGGTGTGCTGAGCAAAGCATGAAGAAATGATGCAAAAGTACATGCAGCTGCCGGTGAATAAACGGCGTTTTATGCATGAACTGCCAGAATAAGGAAAATACTGTATGTATATTCATCTGGGCCGTGACTACGTGCTGAATGACCGGGACATTATCGGCATCTTCAATCTGGAAACCACCACCATCACCCCCCGGGGTCGGGAGTTTCTGAACTACGCCCAGAAGAACGGCGCGGTGGTGAGCCTTTCGGACGAGCTGCCCCAGAGCTATGTTCTGGCAGACGGGGCCGTGGTGGACACGGTGTATCTTTCGGAGCTGTCGCCTGCTGCCATGCGGCGCAGAGCCGAAAAAATGATCGAGTAAACCAGCCAACAGGCGGAGAATATGCTCTGCTTTTACGATAGATCGAACAAAAATGCAAACATTGAACAAAAGGGAGAAAGGAAATGGCAGAAGAAATCATTACCAGCACAAATGCCGAAACCGCTACCGACCATGAGTATAATGCCAGCGAGATTCAGGTCCTGAAGGGTCTGGAAGCAGTGCGCAAGCGCCCGGGCATGTATATCGGCTCCACCGGCGAGCGGGGCCTGCATCATCTGGTCTACGAGATCGTGGACAACGCCATCGATGAAGCGCTGGCCGGCTACTGCGACCACATCGAGGTCAAGATCCTGAAAGACAACATCATTCAGGTCACGGATAACGGCCGCGGCATCCCTGTGGACATTCAGGCCGACACCGGCCTGCCCGCCGTCACCGTCGTTTACACCATCCTGCACGCCGGCGGCAAGTTCGGCGGCGAGAACTCCGGCTACAAGGTGGCCGGCGGCCTGCACGGCGTGGGCGCTTCGGTGGTCAACGCCTGCTCCGAGTGGCTCACCGTCAACGTGCGCCGCGACGGCCACGAGTACGAGCAGACCTTCCGCCGCGGCGACCCGGACGGCCCGCTCAAGTGCATCGGCACCGTAGCCGATGGCGTCACCGGCACCCGGGTCACCTTCAAGCCGGACCCGGAGATGTTCCGGGATACCACCGTGTACGACTTCGACACGCTGGAAAAGCGCCTGCGGGAAGAAAGCTTCCTGAACGCCGGTGTCAAGATCACTCTGACCGACGAGCGTGAGATGTATACCCCCGTGCTGGAGGACGGCAAGGAGGGTGAACCCTGCTACCGCACCGAGGTCATGTGCTACGAGGGCGGCATCAAGAGCTTTGTCACCTATCTGGGTGAGAAGCGCAAGCTGGACGTGCTGCACCCCAATGTGATCTACCTCAAGGGTCAGACCGACCGCGGCATGGCAGAGATCGCACTGCAGTACAATTCCAGCTACAACGAGCTGCTGCTGAGCTTTGCCAACAACGTCAACACCCCGGACGGCGGCACTCACGAGGAGGGCTTCAAGAACAGCCTGACCCGCGTGTTCAACGATTATGGCCGCAGCCACGGCCTGCTGAAGGATAAGGACGAGAACCTGTCCGGTGCGGACGTGCGCGAGGGCCTGATCTGCGTGATCTCGGTCAAGCTGCAGGAGGCGGAGTTTGAGGGCCAGACCAAGGCAAAGCTGGGCAATACCGAGATCCGCACCCTTGTTTCCAACATGGTCTACTCCAAGCTGATGGAATTCTTTGAGGAGAACCCCGGCGTGGCAAAGGCCATCTTTGAAAAGGCCACTCAGGCCGCCCGCGCCCGCGCCGCTGCCAAAAAGGCCCGCGAACTGGTGCGCCGCAAGAGCGCATTGGAGACCAGCCGGATGCCCGGCAAGCTGGCAGACTGCCGCGAAAAAGACCCCAGCCGCACCGAAATCTTCATCGTCGAGGGCGATTCTGCAGGCGGTTCCGCCAAGATGGGCCGCGACTCTGCCATTCAGGCCATCCTGCCGCTGTGGGGCAAGATGCTGAACGTGGAAAAGGCCCGCGCCGATAAAATTTACGGCAACGACAAGCTGATGCCCGTTGTGCTGGCATTGGGCTGTGGCATTGGTGACGAGTTCGATATCTCCAAGCTGCGCTACGATAAAGTGTTCATCATGGCCGATGCCGATGTGGATGGCTCCCACATCTGCACCCTGATGCTCACCTTCTTCTTCCGCTATATGCGCCCGCTCATTGAGCAGGGCCATGTGTATGTGGCCCAGCCGCCTCTGTTCAAGGTGCAGAAGGGCAACACCATCAAGTACGCCTACAACGATGCCGAAATGGCCGTGCTTTCGCAGGAAATGCCCGGCGCAAAGGTGAACCGCTATAAGGGCCTTGGTGAGATGAACCCCGAACAGCTGTGGGAGACCACCATGAACCCCGATAACCGCGTGATCGTACAGATCACCATTGACGATGCAGAAAAGGCCGACGAAGCCTTTACCATCTTGATGGGCGATCAGGTGGAGCCGCGCCGCCGCTTTATCGAGACCAACGCCCAGTACGCAAAGCTGGACGTGTAATTGGAGGAAACAATGGAAGAAGATTATGTGATGATACCGGGCAGCGGAACCAAAAAGATCATCCGCGATGTGAAAAAGGAGATCGAGACCGCATTCCTGGACTACTCCATGTCGGTCATCGTGTCCCGCGCCCTGCCCGATGTGCGCGACGGTTTGAAGCCTGTTCACCGCCGCATTCTGTACACCATGCACGAGCGCGGCAACGACCCCAGCCATCCCTACCGCAAATCCGCCGACACCGTTGGTGCGGTGCTGGGCTCCTACCATCCCCACGGCGACGCATCGGTCTACGATGCCATGGTCCGTCTGGCACAGGACTTCTCTCTGCGCTATCCGCTGGTGGATGGTCAGGGTAACTTTGGTTCTGTGGATGGCGACCCCCCGGCTGCCTACCGTTACACCGAGGCCCGCATGAGCCGCATGGCGGTGGAGATGCTGACCGATATCGAGAAGGACACCATCGACTGGGACCCCAACTTTGACGAGACCAAGAAGGAACCCAGCGTGCTGCCCTGCCGCTTCCCCAACCTGCTGGTCAACGGCAGTCAGGGCATTGCGGTCGGCATGGCCACCAACATCCCGCCCCACAATCTGAGCGAGGTCATTGACGGCTGCATCGCCTATATCGACGACCCGGACATCGACCTGCCCGGCCTGATGGAATACATCAAGGGCCCGGACTTCCCCACTGCCGGCATCATCATGGGCCGCAGCGGCATCCGCGCCGCCTACGCCACCGGCCGGGGCAAGATCACCCTGCGGGGCCGCGCCACCATCGAGGAGACCAAGAACGGCCGCACCCAGATCATCATTACGGAAATTCCGTATATGGTCAACAAGGCCCGTCTCATTGAGAACATGGCCGACCTTGTCAAGGAAAAGCGCATTGAGGGCATCACCGGTCTGAACGATGAGACCAACCGCAAGGGTATGCGCATCGTGGTGGACATCCGCAAGGATGCCAACGCACAGGTCATCCTGAACCAGCTGTACCAGTACACCCAGCTGCAGGATACCGTGGGCGTTATCATGCTGGCCATCGACCACAAGGTGCCGAAAGTCCTCACCCTGAAGCAGATGCTTCAGAAGTACGTGGAATTTCAGGACGAAGTGGTGCGCCGCCGCACCCAGTACGACCTGAAAAAGGCCAAGGAGCGCGCCCACATTCTGGAAGGCCTGAAGAAGGCCACCGACATCGTGGACGAGCTGATCGCCACCATCCGCGCCTGCAAGGGCGGCATGGCAGAGGCCAAGGCTGCCATCATGGAGCAGTTCGGCTTTGACGACCCGCAGGCAGATGCCATCGTCAAGCTGCAGCTGGGCCGTCTGGCAGGCCTTGAGATCCTGAAGATCGAGGAAGAGCTTGCCAGCCTGCAGGCCAAGATCGAGAACTGGGAAGCCATTCTGGCCGACGACGCCCGTGTGCTTGCCATCGTCAAGGAAGAGCTGCTGGAAATGAAGAAGCGCTTCGGCGACGAGCGCCGCACCGAGATCCAGTCCGTGACCGGTGAGGTGGATATCGAGGATCTGATCGCCGAGGAGCAGTGTGTCTACACCCTGACCGAGGCCGGCTATATCAAGCGCCAGCTCAAGGCCACCTATCAGGCACAGCGCCGCGGCGGACGCGGCATCTCCGGCATGACCCGCAAGGAAGAGGACATCGTGCAGGAGATGTTCGTCGGCTCCACCCACGACTATGTGCTCTTTGTTACCGACCGGGGCCGTCTGTTCCGCATCAAGGGCTACACCATTGCCGAGGGCAGCCGCACCAGCAAGGGCAGCAACATCGTCAACCTGCTGCAGCTGGCCGAGGGCGAAAAGGTCACCAACATGATCTGCCAGTCGAAGGAAGCCGACACCGAGGGCGGCTTTGTGACCATGGTCACGAAGCAGGGCCTCATCAAGCGCACCCCGCTGGAACAGTATGCTAACATCCGTAAGTCCGGCCTGATCGGCATTGCCCTGAACGAGGGCGACGCTCTGGCATGGACCCGCCTGACCTCCGGCCACGATATGCTCATCGTTGCCACCCGCAACGGTCAGGCCATCCGCTTCAACGAAGCCGATGCACGTCCCATGGGCCGCAGCGGCCACGGCGTGCGCGCCATCCGTCTGGCCGAGGGCGATGAAGTTGTGGGTGTGTGCATCTGCCGCGAGGGCGGCACGGTGCTCACCGTCACCGAGAACGGCAAGGGCCGCCGGTCGGATATCGACACCTACCGCATCACCGCCCGCGGCGGCAAGGGCATCCGCAACTACGATGCCGCCAAGGATAAGGTGGCTGCGGTCAAGATCGTGGACGACGTGGACGATGTGCTGCTGAGCAGTCAGGAGGGCATCATCATCCGCCTGCACGCCAACGAGATCCCGCTGCAGAGCCGCTACGGTTCCGGCGTGCGGGTGATGCGCTTGGGTGAGAACGACAAGGTGATGGTACTTGCCCGCACCGACCACGACGACGAGGCCCAGACCGAGCAGATCGACACCTCCGATGCTGATGCAGAGCCGACTGCCGAGCAGCTTGCCGCCATGGAAGCTGCAGATGCTGCCGCCGCTGCAGAAGCCCCGGAAGCAGACGATAAGGGCGAAGAGTAAACCTTGAAAACACAATAAGATTTGAAAGAAGCCGCCGCGCAAGGATTTCTGCACGGCGGCTTCTTTTCAAATCCATCCAAACCATGTATAATAGAAATAGCGTGTGAGGAATAAAAATAAACACAGAAAGTGGTTTAAGGAACATGACAGAGCAAAAAAAATCCCCGGAGATCAGCATCATCGTGCCGGTGTATAAGGTGGAAAAATACCTGAACGAATGCATTGATTCCATTCTGGCACAGACCTTTACGGATTTTGAGCTGATCCTTGTGGACGATGGCTCCCCGGACAACTGCCCTGCCCTGTGTGATGCTGCGGCAGAAAAAGACAGCCGCGTGCGGGTGATCCACCAGCAGAATAAGGGGCTGAGCGGGGCAAGAAATGCCGGAATCAATGTTGCACGGGGAAATTGGCTTGGCTTTGTGGATTCAGATGATATGATCGACCCTACCTTCTGTGAAAAAATGCTTCATGCTGCAGTGCAGGCTGGGGCGGAAATGGCTGTGTGCAATATTCTGCGCATGAAAGAAAATAAAGCACTGGACAGTTATCAGGAACATTGTTTAAAAGACGAAGTTCTCTCAAGAGAAGAAATCGTTCACCGTATCCAGCTGTCACCGTTCTATATGGTAATGACACGACTGTGCCGCCGCGAAGTATTTGAGAAAATTCGTTTTCCAGAAGGAAAAAATTATGAAGATGCATTCACTGCACCGGAAATTTTGGAACGGGTAAATAAAGCAGCTTGTGTGGCGGAGCCTCTTTATCAATATCGGCTGCGTTCGGGAAGCATTATGCACGCGGCTGTAACCCTGAAAAATCTGGAAGAAGTCCATGCAAACTATGCGCTGTTTCAGTATACAATGAAATACCGAAAATATGATGAAGCCTGCCTGCAGTATACAGTTACAAAGCGCATCTTCCGTAAACTCAAGAGAAAACTGTCACAGGAAGAACGCAAAAGCGAACAGGTGCAGCAGGCTGCCGCCTGTGTGGCAAAAGCAAAGGACGAGTTGAGCCGCGCAGGCGGTTTCACGCTGCGTAATCAACTGGAAACTGCTTTGTGCATCCTGAATCCAAAATGGTTCTTTGCGTATAAATATGGGGCATGACAGCGGAAGGAAAATACTGTGAGTGAAAGAACAGAAAGTGGAAAACCGGAGATCAGCATCATCGTGCCAGTGTATCAGGTGGAAAAATATCTGAATGAGTGCATTGATTCCATCCTCGCTCAGACCTTTACGGATTTTGAACTGATCCTTGTGGACGATGGCTCACCGGACAACTGCCCTGCCCTGTGCGATGCAGCAGCAAAAAGGGACAGCCGCGTGCGGGTGATCCATAAGCAAAACGGCGGTGTAAGCACAGCCCGCAATGCGGGTCTGGATGCAGCACAGGGAAATTGGATCGCATTTGTGGATTCGGATGATACAGCAGCACCAGAATATCTGGAAAAAATGCATAAGGCAGTGCTGGAAACGGGTGCAGATTTTGCAATCTGCAGCAGTCAGTGCATTGATGAAACGGGCAAAACGCTTGCAGGCGGAGAACATCGCCTTTTGAACGAGTTTTTGCCGCAGGAGGAAGTTCTGCGCCGGATGGTGGTGTCGGATTTTCAGGTTCCGTGGAATAAGCTTTATCGCCGAAAACTGCTGGAAAATCTGCGCTATCCAGAAAACAAGGCGTTTGAAGATACCTGTCTCATGCCGGTCATTTACGCAAGAGCGGCTTCTGCCTGCGGTGTATGGGATTTTTTATACAATTACCGCATCGTTACCGGCAGTGCCATGCACCGCAAGACTACCTTGAAAACACTGGACTGGGTGGAAGCATGGTACCGCCTGTTTGATGTGCTGTACCAAAACGGCATCCGAGATGCTTTGTGTGCAGCCTATCGCCCGATTTTGACTGCCGTGTGGGACATCTGGCTGCACCTGACACCGGAAGAGCGCAAAAGCCCCCGGATGAAGGAAGCCTTTGCGTATGAGCGTACAGCCCGCCATCGGCTGATGCAAGCCCGCGGCGTAACACTAAAAAATTTGTGGGCGGCAGTGGTCTGCGCTGCATCGGCCTGCAGTTATCTGGATCTATGCCGCAAAAGGGCGGAAAGACGGCAGAAAACGACCTGAAGCAATGAGGAGTTTATTGTGCAGGAACAACATAAAAAACAGCCGGAGATCAGCATCATCGTGCCGGTATATAAGACAGAGCGTTTTCTGAGCGCCTGCATCTCTTCCATCCTTGCCCAGACCTTCACGGATTTTGAGCTGATCCTGGTGGACGATGGCTCTCCGGACAGCTGCCCTGCTTTGTGTGATGCCGCAGCGGCAAAGGACAGCCGCATCCGGGTCATCCACCAGAAGAATCGTGGCCTGAGCGTGGCACGCAATGCCGGGCTGGACGCGGCAGAGGGCGAATGGATCGCCTTTGTGGATTCAGACGACACCATCATGCCGGACTTCTGCGCAAAGCTTTACCATGCGGCGCAGGAGGCCGGTGCACAGATGGCCGTGTGCAATTACCGGCAGGTGGACGAAGCCCTGACCCCCATCCGGGAGCAGTATTTGCATGTGCGGCGGGAGGTGCTGACCCCGGAGCAGGCGTTGGAGCACAGCACCCTTCTGCCCTACATGGTGGTGTGGAACAAGCTGTACCACCGCAGCATTTTTGCGCAGCTGCGCTTTGCAGAGGGCAAGCTGAACGAGGACACCCTGCTGATCGCCTACGCCTACGAAAAAGCGGACAGAATCGCGAATATCCCGGATGCGCTGTACCTTTACCGCAAGGTGGCGGGCAGCATCGTCAACAGCAAAGTCACCCTGCGCAATCTCGATCGTGTGGAAGCAAACTATACCGTGTTTGAGTGCGTACGCCGCCATGGCATCACGGGCTCGCTGTGTGAGCTGTACTGGGCACTGCTGCACTCCCTGATCGATGTGGGAATGCACCTGACCGCCGAAGAGCGCCGGAGTGCCCGGATGCAGCAGGCGCGGGAGTACGAGCGCTGCGCCCGCCGGGCCTTGCGTCAGGAACATGCTGTTACCCTGAGAGCACTGGGCAACACCCTGTGTTTTATTATTTCACAGGACTGGTATTTTGCCCGCCGATGGAAAAATACCGTGTAACCGCGCAGGTTTGTCTGGACTTCCCTGCAAAGATATGCTACAATGGCAAAACAATCACAAATACCCGTGGGGGAGTAGCAGGCGCTTTTGCAGAGCGCAGCAAGTCAACATGATGACCGTTGGTTCCGGTCTGGCTTGCTTTCATTTGCGAGACTCATGTGTTTTTGGCGCATAGAACAGCGCCCGTGCACATGGAGTTGGTTTCAAAAAATCACCCGGTCCCGGACGTACATGTGCGCCCGAGACCGGGTTTTGTATTGCCCGATATTCTGGTCAGATTCAGGAGGCAGACAATATGGAATGGAGCTTTGTATTTTTCCTCAACAGTGCCCTGCTGGGCGTGGGCCTTGCAATGGATGCGTTCTCGGTGTCCATGGCAAACGGCCTGCACGACCCCCGCATGAGCAGGAAAACCATGTGCAGGATCGCGGGCACCTTTGCCCTTTTTCAGGCCGTGATGCCCATGACAGGCTGGGTGTGCGTGCACACCATTGTGGAGCTGTTCTCTTCGTTTGAAAAGTTCATCCCGTGGATCGCGCTGGCTCTGCTGGGCTATATTGGCGGCAAAATGCTGGTGGATGGCATCAAGGGCGAAGAGGCCGAAGAAGCAGCAGAGCTGAGTGCGGGTGCACTGCTCATGCAGGGCGTGGCTACCAGCATTGATGCGCTTTCGGTGGGCTTCACCATTTCGGAATACGGCTGGCTGATGGCACTTGCGGCATCGCTCATCATTGCGGTGGTCACCTTCTTTATCTGCATGGCGGGCCTGCGCATCGGCAAAAAGTTTGGCACCAAGCTCTCCGGCAAGGCATCCATTCTGGGCGGAATCATCCTCATTGGCATTGGTCTGGAAATTTTTATTTCCGGGGTGTTCTGAAATTCAGACAGCATAAAACAAAAGGGCACGGCGCTGCAATGCGCTGTGCCCTTTCGTTTTATAAAATGTTCCACATAGAACAATTACTTTTCCGGCTCAAAATAATCGGCATATTCCTCGGTCAGCTTGGAGCCAAGCCGCCGGATGCCGCCGTACAGGTGCCGTTCCACCAACGGTTCAAAGGCGGAAAGGTCGCACCGCTCGATGGCGTTCATCAGGTTGCGGTGGTCTGCGATCACCTCGGCAAGGCCGCCGGTGGTCATGGTGTCCAGCATCCGGAAGCGGCTGTAGTCGGCGTGGGCGTTCTGCAGGGTGCTCCACAGGTACATTTTATCCATGGCCGCAAACCATGTCCCGTGCAGGGCACGGTCGGCCTCGTACAGCTTGTTGTAATCCGGGCTCTCCATGGCCGCAAGGGCCTCGTAGGCTTCCACCCGCCTGCGGATCAACGCCCGCTGCTCCGGGGTGCACCGGGGCGAAAAATCCCGCAATACGCGGGCTTCCACGGCGGTGCGCTCGTAGATCAGCTCGTCCACGATGCGGCGGTTCAGCCGGGTGACGGTGGTGCCCTTGTAAGGCACGATCTTTACCAGCCCGTTTTCCTGCAGCTTCTGCAGCACCACCCGGATCAGGGTGCGCGGTGCGCCAAAGCGGGCACAGAGCGGATTTTCGCTCAGCGAAGAGCCGGGGCGGATGGTCAGGTCAATGATTTCCCGCTCCAGCACAGCATAGATCTCAGCATCAGTTTTGTATTGTTCCATACCTCTCACCTAATGGAAATGCATTATCCTTCAAACGGTTTCCAGAACGCACCCTCCGGCAGCGGCAGCGTGAATGCCATGGGCTTTCCGGTCTCCGGGTGCAAAAACTGCAGGCCGCAGCTCTGCAGGGCAATGCTGCCTTTTACGCGGCTTCCGTATTTGCCGTCTCCGGCCAGCGGATGCTTCCGGGATGCAAACTGCACCCGGATCTGATGGGTGCGGCCGGTGTGCAGCGTGATCTCAGCAAGGCTCATCTCTCCTGCCGTTTTCACGATGCGGTATTCCAGCACGGCTTCCCGTACACCTCTGCGCGGGCGGCTGACCGGGAACACCCGGCCCCGGCGGCTGTCCTTGAACAGCCAGTCCCGCAGGGTGCCTTCGGCGGGCAGTGCTTCGTCCGGCCCGCCTGCAATGACGGCCCGATACCGCTTGATGAACTGCGGCACTTCCGGCTTCCCTTCGGCCCTGCCATCCTGCACAGCGTAGGCGTTCTGACTCTGGGTGATCTGACGGCTGAGTGCGGCCGCAGCCCCGGGTGTTCTGGCAAACACCATCAGGCCGGACACACCCGTGTCCAACCGGTGCACCACGCCTACAAAGGCATCCGGCTGGCTCCACAGCTGCCGCAGGGCTGCGGGCACGCCCTCTTCGCTGGAAAGTCCGGCGGGCTTGTCCAGCACCACAAGGGCGGCATCTTCGTACAGGATGTTCACAGCCTGCCCTCGGCGATCAGGGCCTTGAGCTTCAGGATACCGGCAATGGTCTTGCCGTCCCGGATCTCGCCGCTCATGACCATCTCATAAGCTTTATCCAGCGGCACACGGTCAGGGGTCAGGAATTCATCGGCATCCAGATGCATCTGGGTCTTGTGCAGGCCGGTAGCGACCCATGTATAGATCACTTCGGTGTCATAGCCCACGGTGGGGAAAAACTGGCCCAGAGAGATATAATTGTCCGCGGTCAGGCCGCACTCCTCGCCCAGCTCCCGCTTGGCGGCTTCAAAGGGGTCCTCACCCTTTTCCAGCTTGCCGGCAGGCAGCTCCCACAGCTCCTGCTGCATGGCGTAGCGGAACTGACGCACCATGCAGATGGTGCCGTCCTCAAAATAGGGCAGGATGCACGCACCGCCGTGGTGATGCACCACTTCGCGTTCGGCGGTCTTGCCGTTTTCCAGCAGAGCAGTGTCTTTTGTCAGGGTGATCACCCGGCCCTCGAAGAGCACCTCACTGGTGAGTGTTTTTTCGTAATGCACGGTCTTCTCCATTTTATTACCCTCTTTGCCCGGCACAGCACCGGTTTTCTATGGCTTCAGTTTACGGCAAAATGAGGTTTGTTGTCAATAAAGAGATGATAAATATAAGAGGATGGGACGATTTGAAATGCGCGCCGCGTTTGCTTTGCGCATAATCAGCGGAAAGAATATTTATAATTTCGCAATTCTGGAAAATCTGCGGAGCTTGTCGGGGCAAAGCCCCTCCATCTGCTAACGCAGACCGCTCTGCCGCTTGAAAGCCCCACTGGGGCTTTCATTGCTACACAAACGCGGATTTTCCAGAATTGCCTTTTCACAGGAGGGGTCGTAACGGAAAGCAGCATTTGCAGCGCCGCTTTCTGAGAAAGCGCGGCGCTGCGCAAGCCGTGACTGAGAGGGTTCCCTCCCCTTTTTGCGAAAAAAATTACAGGATCTGGCGAAGCAGGCAGGCCAAAACCGGAAAATCCGCGCCAGTGCTCACTTTAACGAACTAAAGACGTACAAAAGCGCTAAAAAAATTTCTTTATTTTTGGTGCGTTTGTTGAGCGGTTTGCGTTTACTTTATGGGCGGAATTTGCTATTATAGTATACAAGCAATAGTGCCTTTATGGGGTTCTCCGGTCCCATGTGGGGCATATTGCCCCGTGCAAAAGGTACCAAATTCTGAATAATGGAGGAAGAAAAATGCCTAGAGCAAAGCAAACTATGGATGGCAATACCGCTGCCGCCCATGTAGCGTATGCCTACACGGACGTGGCTGCCATCTACCCCATTACCCCGTCTTCTCCGATGGCTGACTCTGTGGACCAGTGGTCTGCAGCTGGCCAGAAGAACATCTTCGGCAATCAGGTCAAGGTCGTCGAGATGGAATCTGAGGCCGGCGCTGCTGGCGCTGTGCACGGCTCTCTGGGTGCAGGTGCTGTTACCACCACCTTCACCGCTTCTCAGGGCCTGCTGCTGATGATCCCCAACATGTACAAGATCGCTGCTGAGCAGCTGCCCTGCGTGTTCGATGTTTCTGCACGTACCGTTGCTACTCAGTCCCTGAACATCTTTGGTGATCACAGCGACGTTATGGCATGCCGTCAGACCGGCTTTGCAATGCTGGTCGAGAGCAGCGTGCAGGAAGTTATGGATCTGTCCCCTGTCGCACATCTGTGCGCCATCGAGGGCAAGGTTCCCTTCCTGAACTTCTTCGATGGCTTCCGTACTTCTCATGAGTACCAGAAGATCGAGAAGTGGGATTACGCCGATCTGAAGGAAATGTGCAACATGGAGGCTGTGGAGGAGTTCCGTAAGAAGGCTCTGAACCCCGAACACCCCAAGATGCGCGGCTCCCACGAGAACGGCGACGTGTTCTTCCAGCATCGTGAGGCATGCAACAGCGTTTACAACGCTCTGCCTGCTGTTGTTGAGAAGTACATGGCCAAGATCAACGCAAAGCTGGGCACCAACTACGATCTGTTCAACTACTACGGCGCACCCGATGCTGACCGTGTGATCGTGGCTATGGGCTCCATCTGCGACGTTGCTGATGAGGTCATCGACTACCTGAACGCCAAGGGCGAGAAGGTCGGTATCGTCAAGGTCCGCCTGTACCGTCCCTGGGTCTCCGCTTCCCTGCTGAAGGTCCTGCCCAAGACCGCCAAGAAGGTGGCTGTGCTGGACCGCACCAAGGAGCCCGGCTCTCTGGGCGAGCCCCTGTACCTGGATGTTGCCGCTACCCTGCGTGAGGCTGGCCTGAATGATGTCGTTCTGACCGGCGGCCGTTACGGTCTGGGCAGCAAGGATACCCCGCCGTCCTCCATCTTTGCTCTGTTCAAGGAGCTGGAGAAGGATCAGCCCAAGGAGCGCTTCACTCTGGGTATCACCGATGACGTCACCTTCCTGTCTCTGCCGGAAGTCAAGCCCGCTCCCATCACCGCAGCTGCTGGCACCAAGGAGTGCAAGTTCTGGGGTCTGGGCGGCGACGGTACTGTCGGTGCTAACAAGAACTCCGTCAAGATCATCGGCGACCATACCGACAAGTATGTTCAGGCATACTTCCAGTATGACTCCAAGAAGACCGGCGGCGTGACCATCAGCCATCTGCGTTTCGGCGACAAGCCCATCCGCAGCCCCTACTACATCAACCAGGCTGACTTCGTGGCCTGCCACAACCCCGCTTACATCCATATGGGCATGAAGATGGTCCAGGATGTCAAGCCCGGCGGCGTGTTCATGATCAACTGCCAGTGGTCCGATGAGGAGCTGGGCCAGCACCTGAACGCCGAGGCAAAGAAGTATATCGCTGACAACAACATCCAGCTGTATACCATCAATGCAATCGATAAGGCTATCGAGATCGGCATGGGCAAGCGCACCAACACCATCCTGCAGTCTGCATTCTTCAAGCTGGCTGACGTCATGCCCATCGAGGATGCCGTCAACTTCATGAAGCAGGCAGCTCAGAAGAGCTACGGCAAGAAGGGCCAGGACGTCGTTGAGATGAACTGGAAGGCTATCGATGCAGGCGTTGACGCCATCCACAAGGTGGACGTGCCCGCATCCTGGTCCAACCCCGAGGCTGATCCCGCACCCAAGGCTCTCACCGGCCGTCCGGAGCTGGTCAAGCAGATCCGCGATGTCATGGAGCCCATTGCCCGTATGGACGGCGACAGCCTGCCTGTCTCTTCCTTCGTGGCAAATGCAAACGGCGAGTGGGAGCAGGGCGCTTCTGCATACGAGAAGCGCGGCACCGCTGTCAACGTCCCCGAGTGGGATGCTGCAAAGTGCGTTGGCTGTAACCAGTGTGCATTCGTCTGCTCTCATGCTACCATCCGTCCCTTCCAGCTGACCGCCGACGAGCTGGCAGCTGCTCCTGCACAGACCAAGAGCCGCGACAACAAGCCCGCAAACGAGTACAAGTTTGTTATGGCTGTGTCTCCTCTGGACTGCATGGGCTGCGGCGAGTGCGTCACCGTCTGCCCCACCAAGGCTATCACCATGGTGCCGCAGGACAGCCAGGCCGATCAGCAGGCAGTGTTCGACTACTGCGTGGCCAACATCTCCAAGAAGCCTTCCAAGTTTGCTGACGATACCGTTATCGGTTCTCAGTTCAACCAGCCGCTGCTGGAGTTCTCTGGCTCCTGCGCAGGCTGTGCCGAGACTTCTTACGCTCGCCTGATCACTCAGCTGTTCGGCGAGAAGATGTACATCTCCAACGCTACCGGCTGCTCCTCCATCTGGGGCGGCACCGCTTCCATCTCTCCGTACACCGTCAACAAGGACAGCGGCCATGGTCCTGCATGGTGCAACTCCCTGTTCGAGGATAACGCAGAGCATGGTCTGGGCCTGTACATCGGCCAGAAGACCGTCCGCGAGAACCTGATCAAGGAGATCGCAGAGGTTGCTGGTTCCGACAAGGCTTCTGCTGAGCTGAAGGCTGCTTACGAGAAGTTCATCGCAACCAAGAACAACACCAAGGCCAACGACGAGCCCGCAAAGGCCCTGATCGCTGAGCTGGAGAAGGCTGCTGCTGCCGGCTGCGAGAAGTCTGCAGAGATCCTGAAGAGCAAGCAGTTCATCGCCAAGAAGTCCGTCTGGATCTTCGGCGGCGACGGCTGGGCATACGACATCGGCTTCGGTGGTCTGGACCACGTTCTGGCTTCCGGCGAGGATGTCAACGTGATGGTCTTCGATACTGAGATGTACTCCAACACCGGTGGACAGGCATCCAAGGCTTCCAACATTGGTGAAGTCTGCCAGTTCGCTGCTGCTGGTAAGGAAATCAGCAAGAAGAGCCTGTCCGAGATCGCTATGACCTACGGTTACATCTATGTTGCTCAGATCGCACTGGGTGCTAACCCGGCTCAGGCTGTCAAGGCCATCGCTGAGGCTGAGGCTTACCCCGGCCCGTCTCTGATCATCGGCTACGCTCCCTGCGAGCTGCACGGTGTCAAGGGCGGCATGACCAACTGCCAGAACGAGATGAAGAAGGCAGTTGAGGCCGGTTACTGGAACCTGTTCACCTTCAACCCGGCAAACAAGGCTCAGGGCAAGAATCCGTTCACCCTGACCTCCAAGGCTGTGGATAACGAGAAGTATCAGGCACTGCTGGCTAACGAGACCCGTTACAGCCGCCTGACTCGTGCATTCCCCGACCGTGCTAAGGAGCTGTTCGCACGCAACCAGGAAGTTGCAAACGACCGCTACGAGCACCTGACCCGTCTGGTCGACCTGTACAAGTAAGCATTCTTCTGCGCTTTGGATGCAGATATTTGCGGCACCTTAGCCCCACAATGCAAGAGGGCGGCTGCCCCGTACCGGCGGTTACTGCGCAATGCAGCGGTACGAAGCGGAGAAACGCATCCATCCATGCAGGTGATGTGCTGAAGTACAGCATTCGCCATACGAGTTCTATCTGATTTCACTTCCCGGGCGGTGCTTTGTTCCGTGCGGAGCACCGCAGCGGGATATGAGATACCAAAGCGCCCGCGAGGGTCCTTGAAAGCACACCCCGCGTGTGTCAGGAGCATAAGGTCTGCTTGCAGATACCTTGCTCCGCCTGCTGCATAAGACCTGCTTTGCAGGGATCTTGCCGCAGTAAAAAACGAATATCGTTTTTAGCGCCCCGTTCACCGCAAGGTGACCGGGGCGTATTTTTTGTGTAAAAGAGAAGCGGCTGCTGTGATCTGGCATCACAACAGCCGCTTTTACAGTTCCATTTTAGCATGTGAAAAAACGAAGGTCAATCAAAAAATGTTATCACAAAATCTTCCAAAATATACCATTCCCTTTTTACAGTTTCTTCATAGCTTCTTAACGAATTCAATTGTGAAAGCTGTTATACTTTTGCCATGGGAAGCGGGGCCGCAACCGCTTACCCAAGTAACATGATTCCTCCTCACACCAAGGCAATATCCAAGCAAAACACCCTTTTTCGTGTGCCGCAACACGGAAGAGGGTGTTTTGTTTTGCAAAATTCTGGTAAATCGGTGGTTTAGGGTTGACCCCGTTTTTTTGCGGCGCTATAATAAAAATGAATATGAAAACTTGGAGGTGAACGCAGGAAAATGGACCCGGATCATAGTCGAAGTAGAACCACCGGCGCGGTGGATCAGAAAACAAAAACAACTGCGTTTTCCCCAACCGTTCGCCTCCTTCGCTGAGTCCTGCGGAAAAGCACCGCTTCAACGGTGCATCCTTCCGCAAAACAGAGCAGAGGAAGGCGCGGCTTTGTGTGCGCAGAATGCGGCGTTTGCGGCATTCCGGCAGGCAAGGCGGCGCGTTTTTTGTTTCCCGATCTGCTGCGTCCTCCGGATACAGGAGCTGCTCCTGTTCCGTAAAAACTGAGGAGGTACGCCCAATGGATATGGAAGAAAAAAAGCTGACGGCTGATGCTGCGGAGCAGGCCCTGCCGGTGCAGGAGCTGCCTGCTGATATCCCCGCCGAGGTCCGCCAGAAGCTGGCTGAAGATCTGAACGAGGAAGCTACTGAAGACCTCAAACAGGACATGCGCGAGGCCGAAAAAGAGGAAGCCAACGACGAAGAGGTCAAGGCCAATCCTGAGATGCTCACCAAGAGCCGCCTGCTCAAGCTGCTCATCAAGAAGCAGTATGTCAAGCTGCGCGAAGTGACCGAGGAAGAGCAGCCTGCCGACCTTGCCGAGCTGCTGGAAGAGCTGGACGAAAACAACCGCCTTGTGGTGTTCCGCTTGCTCAAAAAGGAAGTGGCCACCGAGGCCTTTGCCTATATGTCCGACGAGGCCCGCGACGATCTGGTGAACGCCTTCTCAGATGTGGAGCTGGTGGGCGCTATTGAAGAGATGAGTCTGGACGATGCCGCCGACCTGCTGGAGGATATGCCGGCAGGCGTGGTGAAGCGGGTGCTGGAAAAATCCTCCAAGCAGACCCGTGAGAGCCTGAACAAGCTGCTGAACTACCCCGAAAGCTCTGCCGGCAGCCTGATGACCCCCGAATATGTCCGTCTGCGCGAGGATATGACCGTGGCGCAGGCCTTTGAAGCCATCCGCAAGCAGGGCGAAAACGCAGAGACCGTGTACACCTGCTACGTGGTGGAGCGCAACCGCCTGAAGGGTGTTGTTTCTGCCCGCAGCCTGCTGCTGTCAGAGCCGCATACTCCCATCACCGAGATCATGGATGATAACGTGGTCACTGTGAAAGTGACCGACGATCAAGAGTACGTGGCCCGTGAGATGCAGCGCTACGACTTTACCGCCATGCCTGTTCTGGACAACGAGGGCATGTTCGTGGGTATCATCACCATCGACGATGCGATCGACGTTCTGACCGACGAGAGCACCGAGGATATGCAGAAGATGGCTGCTATTCTGCCGGACGACGATGCCACCACCTACTTCGGCACCAGCGTCTGGACCCACGCAAAGCAGCGCATCCCATGGCTGTTGATCCTGATGCTGTCCGCCACCTTTACCGGCATGGTCACCACCCACTATGAAGAGGCCTTTGTCAGCCTGCCGCTGCTGGTCTCCTTCATGCCCATGCTGATGGATACCGCCGGCAACTGCGGCAATCAGATCAGCACCCTGATGGTGCGCGGTCTGGCTCTGGGCGAGGTAGAGCCCGCCGACTTTGTGCGGGTGCTGGGCAAGGAGCTGCGGGTGTCGGCCATCGTGGGCGCGGTGCTGGGCATCGTGAACGGCCTGCGCATCTACCTGATGTACACCTTCCTGTTCCCCGGCCAGTACGCTAACGTGATGGGCTATGCCATCGTGGTCAGCGTTTCGCTGTTCTTCAGCGTCATTCTGGCAAAGCTGGTGGGCGGTATGCTGCCGCTGGCTGCCAAGAAGCTGGGTGCAGACCCGGCCATCATGGCTACCCCCTTCATCACCACCATCGTGGATGCCTGCAGCCTGATCCTGTATTTCCAGATCGCACAGCTGGTGTTCCACAATATGATGTAAATAATAAAGCAATGCCGGACGGTCTTGAAGTGACTGCCCGGCATTTTTATAGGACGAACCCTCTCAGTCGTCGCTGCGCGATGCCAACTCCCTCAGTCAAAACCTGACGGTTTTGCCAGCTCCCTCAAAGAGGGAGCCTCTGGCGGAGCCGGAAGCGTCCTAACCCTCTCAGCCTGCTCCCGTTGGTCGCAGACAGCTCCCCCGAAGGGGGAGCTTATAGCACTGCCGGAAGCTTTTAGCATTCATCCGATACGTTTCGGTTATCGCAAAAAAGCTCCCCCTTCGGGGGAGCTGTCGCCGCAGGCGACTGAGAGGGTTCAGCCGGGATAAAACAGTGTGGAAAACTGCATGTTTCCCCGCCTTTTCCACACGGAAAAACGGCAGCGGCCCGGTGTTGAAAACTTGTGACCGGTTCATTCCAGATTGGAGAAAAATAAATCGCCGCTCGGGAACGGTTTGTAGAATGCAAAGAAAATCCTTCGACTTTCTTTTTTATAAAAGGCAGAATGCCCGCATTTTTGCCCAAAACTTACCAGAAAGCTGCGGCCTGAATTACGGTGTGTATAGGGCTGATGCCCTTTTGTTGTGGAAAACCCGGTGGAAAAAGTGGAAAACCTCATGGAAAACTTGCCCTTTTCTTCACAAAAACGGTGGAAAACCCGGTGGAAAAAGTGAAAAGTTCATTCCAGACAGGAAACTCCATACACTTTCCGGTTGTGCTTTTATGCCGCAAGATCCGCTTGACAGCTGTATTTTTGGGCGGAAGATGCGGCAGTTTTCCACACTGGGGCATTGCCTTGAATGCCCCGGCCAATCATGGTACAATAACAGCAGAAAAATGCGGCAAAACTCACCGATATCGGAATACAATGCGTTGGAGGCACCCTATATGAACAATTGGCTCAACCAGCTGGAGCGCAAATACGGCCGCTTCGGCATCCCGAATCTGACCAACATTCTGGTGGGCGGGCAGATCCTTGTGCTGGCCATCGAGCTGTTTGTCAACCAGACCGTCAGTGTCTGGCTGGCACTCAGCCGCTATTTTCTGCTGCGCGGCCAGATCTGGCGCATCATCACCTTTGCGTTCATCCCCTCTTACGGCGGCAGCATCCTCAGCGCGGTGCTGGGCATCTATTTCACATGGTTCATCGGCACAGCGCTGGAACGGGAGTGGGGCGATTTCCGCTATACGGTGTATCTGCTCTCCGGGATGCTGGGCACTGTGCTGGCCTGCCTGCTCACCGGCGTGACCGGCAGCACCTACTGCCTGTCCCTTTCGCTGCTGCTGGCCTTTGCCATGCTGTACCCGGAGGTGCAGGTGCTGCTGTTCTTTGTCATCCCCATCCGGGTGAAATACTTTGGCTTTTTTGCGGCAGCACTGTGGGTGCTCAGCTTTCTGGGCGCGACGCTGCCGCAAAAGCTGAGCCTGCTGCTCAGCATGGCGAACGTCTGGCTGTTCTTTGGCCCGATGGTCTATCGTTCCGTCCGCGCGTGGGTACGCCGTGAGCAGTGGAAGCGGAGAAACAGAAGGTAAGGAGAAACACCATGATGCTGGACCGCATGGAGGGCAATGCAGAACTGAAAAGCAGCGTGCAGCTGATGCTGGCAGCCCGCCGCCTGACCCACAGCGTGCTGCTGGTGGGAGAAGAGGGCCTTGGAGCCGGTTTTGCGGCCCGCTGCATTGCGGCAGATTATCTTTACCCTGCAGGCGGAGCGCCCGCTGAGGCCCTTCTGCGGGGCGAATGCTGCCGTGCTGTGGGTAAGCCTGGCGACCGCGACAGCGGCCATGTGGAGACCGGCATCGTGCGTGAAGCGATCAGCGTTGCCGGTATGGGCGCAGGCGGCAAATATCTGGTCAGTCAGGTCAAGGCTATGCGCAGCGAGATCTTCAACACCAGCCTTTCGGCCGAGGGCCGTGCCGTGCTGCTCTACCATGTGGAAAAGATGAACGAGGAATCCGCCAATGCCCTGCTGAAGGTGATGGAAGAGCCGCCGGAGGGGGTGCTGTTCCTGCTTACGGCGGATTCGCTGGCAGGCGTGCTGCCCACCATCCGCAGCCGCTGCGTCAGCTTTGCAGTGGCTCCTGTCTCGCCGGAGCAGTGTGCCCGCTACTGCGCCGCACAGGGGGTGGACAAAAAGACGGCCGCGCTGTACAGCGAACTGTTCGACGGGCACATTGGTACGGTGCTTGCCGCCGCACAGGACGAAACCCGCACCGCGCAGGTGGAAAAGGCCCTGCAGCTGGCAAAGGCCGCTGCTGACCGTGACAGCTATGCCGCAGCCTGCCTGCTGGCCGCCTACGAAAAGGACAAGGCCGGAGCCGCCGCCCTGCTGACGGACTTCCGCGCGGTGGCCGCTGCGGGCCTACGGCAAAGCCCCCACGCACCGGTGCAGGGCATTGCCGCCCAGCGTGCCCTGCGTCTGGCCGAAGCCGCCATCCAGCGCCTTGGCGCGCAGGTGAACCCTAAAATCGTGCTCAGCGTGTTTGCGGCAAAGTTCCGCGCGCTGTAAACAAAAACTCCCCCGAAAGGCTTTTTACGGCATTTCAGGGGAGTTTTACTGTCAGGAAACGGTAGAGGAAGGGTCGCTGATCAGGCCGTTAAAAGTAAAGGTGGCCGTTTGATTATTAAGTTTACTCAGCGTGATGGTTATGGTTCCTCTATAGAATTTATCGAAAGAAGAGGTAGTGACGGGGCCGATGTCGATGAAAAGAATAACGGTTTTGGACCGGCCTGCAGGAACAGCAAGAGACTGGTTGAATACATAGGCGGTTTTGCTGCTGTTCAGACCTTTGTATCCAAGACCACATACCTTACCAGTGCCGCCATCGGTATGGCTGAAAGCAAAGTTGCTGGTGCTGACGGTGACATCACTGCTGCCGCTTTCATTATCCAGTTTGAAGCCGGTGTAGAAATAGTTGTGGCGGGTATCAAATTCATAGATGGAGCTGGAAGTCCACTGCCCGCTCAAAGGGCCGATATCTGCGGTAAAAGAGCCAAAATTAGCGAAATCGCTATTATCGATGGGAGGAGCAACCAGATTTTCGGGAGTGGAAGCATACGCTCCATCTCCGCAGCCAACCAGCATACTGCCGGCGGCAGCGACCAGTGCGGCGGCACCAGTGGCCTTTAAAAAAGTACGGCGGGTGATCAGTTCAGACATAAAAATCTCTCCTTTGATTGCAGGAAATCACAAAATACAAAAGCTGATGCAAACAGAAACTCCCTCCGGCGCTTGCGGTACACCGGAGGGAGTTTCTGTTTGGGGTATTGCTTTGGTGTGAGGAGGAATCATGTGCGGAAAGACGGTTGCGGCCCCGTCTCCCCGCAAGGTATAGTATACCCGATTTTAAGTGAAAAGTCATTACATTTCTGTGAAAAAACATCCCGCAATGAACTTTTTACAAAATTCCCCCAATGATAAAAACCAAACAGCGCGGTGTACAAAAATTCTGGTATTCCAGAATGACATAAACTGCCAATTTCACTATAGCAGACAAGACCGCAGGTGTCAATTAAAATGTCGGCTTTTTGGCGGAAAGACGAAAAAATGTGGCAAAAAACTGTAAAATCGGCACAGGGTCAGCCCTTGGCAAGCTCGGCGGCGTGAAGCTTGCCGTGCTCCACATAGTGGGCGGCGTTGTGCAGGTTGGCCTCGACCTGTGCGGGGCTCACCTGCTTGATGACCCTTGCGGGCACGCCCACGGCTACCGAGCCGTCCGGGATGACCATGCCCTCCGGCACCAGCGCACCCGCGCCGATGATGCAGTTTTTGCCCACGACACAATGGTTGAGCAGGGTGGCGTGCATTCCGATGAGGCTGCCATCCCCTACCGTGCACCCGTGCACCAGCGCGCTGTGGCCCACGGTGACGCTTTTGCCCAGCATTACAGCACCGCCCACATCACAGTGCAGCACGGCGTTATCCTGCACGTTGGAGTTTTCGCCAATGGTCAAAGTGCCGTCGTCGCCGCGCAGCACGGCCCCGTACCACACTGTGGAACCGGCTTTCAGGATCACATCGCCTTGCACGGTGGCGTTGGGCGCAACGAACGCAGCCCCCTCGTCGCGGGGAACTTTTCCACAAAAGGACAGAAACATTGTTAAAAACCGCCTTTCTCTCTTTCTCTTTTGGCTGGTTTATGGTATTCTTTAAAGTAGTATAGCAAGCCAGAGCCTTTCCGGCAAGTAGGAGCTGTTTCAAAACAAAAATTTTTGCCGTGCGTCGGCAAGCAGATACAAGGGGGCACGCTCATGTTCAAAAACACCATCTTCCGCCGCATGACGGCGCTGGTGCTCACGCTGGCACTGGCCGCTGCTGCTGCACTGCCGGGCCTTGCGGTATATCCCATGCCCATCCAGACCGCCAGCGAGACCGAGGCGGTGTACCTGTTCAACGCCGACACCGGCAAGACCATCCTGAACCAGAATGCTGACCAGCAGCAGTATGTTGCCAGCCTGACCAAGCTCATGACGGCCCTGCTGCTGCTGGAAAGCGGCAAGGATCTGAACGGTGAAGTGACCGTGCCCACCGCGCTGACCCAGGAGTTCCGGGATATCCAGAACGCCAACGGCACCACTATGGGCCTGCGCATCGGCGAGACGGTGCGCCGCATCGACCTGCTGAACGCCATGCTCATCGTCAGCGCCAACGACGCCGCCAGCGTCATTGCCTACGATGTGGGCGGCAGCGTGCTGGATTTCGTCAAGCAGATGAACGCCCGTGCCCAGGAGCTGGGCTGCACCGGCACGAACTTTACCTGTGCCCACGGCCTGTTTGACTACGGCAACGTGTCCACCGCGCAGGATCTGGCAAAGATCGCCGCCGCCTGTGCGGCAAACCAGACCTTTGCACAGGTGGCGGGCACCGCCAGCTATGTCCTGCCGGCCACGAACCTCCGCAAGGCTGAGCACACCATCAGCAGCTCCAACAGCCTGATGAACAGTGAGAGCGCCAACTACCGGGAGTATGTCCGGTGGGTCAAGGGCGGCTTTACCACGCTGGCAGGCCGCTGCATCGTGGCCTTTGCAGAAAAGGACGGCCACACCTACGGGCTGGTGATCCTTGGCTGCGATACGCCGGACCACCTCTTTGCCGAGTGCGATGATCTGTTCGACTGGGCCTTTGCCAGCTTTGCCGACCGCCCGCTGGTGGACACCCAGACCGTGCTGACCACCGTAGACCTGACCAAGTGCCGCACCGAACCGACGGCGGCGCTGTATGCCGCTGCGCCGGTCAGCGGCTATGGCCACGCGGATGATATCGTCACCTACTCCTTCGACCTGCCGGAGAGCGTTGCAGCCACCGTCAAGAGCGGCAGTGTGGTGGGTACAGCCACCGTGTATCTGGACGGCGATGAAGTGGGCACGGTGAACCTTGTGACCCACCGGGAGTACGTCTCCGACTTCCGCACCGACACCAAAGCCACAGCACTTCTGCTGTGTGCACTGCTGTTCATCCTCGCTGCATTAACGGCGGTCACTCTTGCCGCGGGCGGCGGATCGCTGAGCCTCAAAAAGAGAAGGCGCAGAAGATAAAATGCCATGGCCGCAGATGCGGTAGATTGGAGCGGCAAAAAAGAATAAGAAAAGCGGCGCTCAGTGCCTTGCAACAGGCTCTGAGCGCCGCTTCTTTTGTGCTTATTGGTTGAGGAACTTGATAAAGTGGTAAGATTCCACGATCTGGAAATACTTGATGATGCGCGGGTACAGGGGTTCGGCCTTTTCGCCGAACTGCTGCTTCATGCATTCAGCAAGGTCTGCAACGGTTTTCTGGCCGTCGATCAGCGGCCAGAGATAGCTGCCGGTCTCGTCCAGATGCACCTGTGTGGTGCGCGGTTTATGAAACACTTTTTGCGCGATCGTATTGAACACACCGGTGTTCTCCACCTCAAGGGTGATAAGGCCAGTGGCTTCGTCTGTGTGCCAGCGCAGGGTTTCCGCCCGCTGCGGAATGAGGTCCAGATAGTTGATGGACTGCTTTTTCTTACTCATCAGTTCTTCTTTTTCTTCATGGAGAAGGCCAGCAGGCATGCGATCATCACGATCATCAGAACCACGCCGCCAATGTTGCCCAGATCAATGCTCAGGGCAGTGCTGATGCCGAACACGGCAAACACAGCCAGCAGGATGCCCACAAGGCCCTCGCCTGCGATCATACCGGCACAGAACAGGGTGCCGCGGGTGGTCTGCTCTTCCTTGAGCTTCGCGTCAACATTCTTGCGGCTGTCCATGAACCAGCGCACAACACCGCCGATCATGATGGAGGTGTTCAGGTAGATGGGCAGATACAGGCCGATGGCGAACGGCATCACGGGGATGCGCAGGACCTCCAGAGCAATGGCAAGGAACACACCGGTGAACACCAGGTTCCAGGGCAGGTTGCCGCCCATGATGCCCTCGACGATCATCTTCATCAGGGTAGCCTGCGGTGCGGGGACCTCGGCACCGCCGTAGCCCCATGCGCTGTCCAGCAGGTACAGCACACCACCGATGGCCAGACCGGCGGCAATAACGCCGATCAGCTCACCGATCTGCTGCTTGACCGGGGTCGCACCCAGCAGGTAGCCGGTCTTCAGGTCCTGAGAGGTATCCGCAGCAATGGCAGCGCAGATGCAGATGACAGAGGCGATGGCCATGGAGCCGATCATGCCCTCGATGCCAACGTTGCCGGTGGCCTTCAGGATCATGGTAGCGATCAGCAGGGTGGCAATGGTCATGCCGGAGACCGGGTTGTTGGAACTGCCGATCATGCCGACCATACGTGCAGAGACGGTGGAGAAGAAGAAGCCGAAGATGACGATCAGCAGAGCACCCAGCGGGCTGACGGGGATGGCCGGAGCCAGCCAGATGATGAGGATGATGAGCAGGATGCCGCCCAGAATAAAGGGCATGGGCAGGTCCTTCTCGGTACGGGAGGTGCCGGAAGCACTGCCGCCCTTCATGCTCTTCATGGCATCACGGAAGGTGGATGCGATCAGAGGCAGGCTCTTGATCAGCGAGATGATACCGCCGGTAGCAATGGCACCTGCGCCGATATACTTGACGTAGTTGGACCAGATGGCGTCTGCACCGCCTGCTGCATACAGATCAGCAATGGTGGTGCCGGCTGCTGCCGGGTACAGGGAGATGTTTGCGCCGAACAGGCAGATCAGCGGGATAATGACCATCCAGCCCACCAGAGAACCGGTGAACATGTAGGAAGCGGTCTTGGGGCCGACGATGTAGCCCACGCCCAGCAGAGCGGGGTACACTTCCATGCCCAGAGCACCCTTGAAGGAGCTGAAGGCCACGGCAATGTCGGCGGGGATCATCTTCAGGCCATCGACGATGAACTTGAAGATGGCTGCCAGACCCATGCCGGAGAACACGGTGGAGGCGTTTGCACCGCCCTCTTCACCGGCCAGCAGAACGTCTGCACAGGCGGTGCCTTCCGGGTACAGCAGGGTGGCGTGCTCCTTGACGATCAGGGCGTTGCGCAGGGGCACCATGAACAGAACGCCCAGAATGCCGCCGCACAGGGCGATCAGGGTGATCTCCAGGATGCTGGGCTTGTCGCACAGGCCCTCTTTTGCCCACAGGAACAGTGCGGGCATGGTGAAGATGGCACCGGCGGCCAGGCTCTCGCCTGCGGAACCGATGGTCTGCACCATGTTGCTCTCCAGAATGGAGTTCTTCTTGAGCAGGACGCGGATCACGCCCATAGAAATGACTGCTGCCGGGATGGAGGCAGAAACAGTCATGCCGACGCGCAGGCCCAGATAAGCATTTGCAGCGCCGAAGACCACGGACAGGATGATGCCCATGATCACAGAGGTCGCCGTCATTTCTGCGGTGATCTTTTCCGCAGGAATATACGGCTTGAAGGATTCTTGATCTTTCATGTTTGCTCTCCTTGCGACAGCACAAGCGCCTTGCTTTTTGGGGCAGGGCGCTTGTGCTGTCCGTTTTCCGATTTCCTAAACACGCGCATCCCATCCAAAAGGACACGCTGGCACGTACTCTATTATACTAAAGTATGACTGAATTGGCAACTGGAAATGTACACAAGAAATTTACAAAAAATTCGTTTATTCAAGCATTTTGCGGGAAATTCGGGCAAAAGCGTGCAAAAAACTCCATGCAGACTTAAAACTGTCCGCATGGAGCATACAACTTTATAAAACTCAGACGGCACCGTAGATGCCGTGCACCGATACTTCGCCGGTAAAAACGTGCACTTCGCCGCTGTCGGTGCGCACCACCAGACGGCCCTCTTCGTCCACATCAACGGCTTCGCCTGCACCCTGCCCGCCGTCCGGCAGGTCGAAGGTGACCCGGCGGCCCAGATTGACGCAGGCGGCCTTGTATTCCTCCCGGAAGGGTGCAAAGCCATCGCGGGCAAACACATACATGTTGCGGTCAAAGCCAAAGTCGGTCAGGCCCTCGGCCAGCCATGCGGGGTCGGTGGAAAGATCCACCTTTGCGCCCTGCAGTGCCAGCGAGGTGCCGTTGGGCAGACCGGCGGCATCAAAGTAGCTCTGCGGCTGGGCCAGATTGATGCCGATGCCGCACAAAATGCCCCGGCCCTGCTGCTGGTAGCCGTAGCTCACGCCCTCGCACAGGATGCCCACGATCTTTTTGCCGTTGAGCAGAAGGTCGTTGGGCCACTTGATCTGGCAGTCCACGCCGTAGCGCAGCTTGAGCTGGGTGCGCACGGCAAGGCTTGCCAGCAGCGGCAGGGTGGCAGGCTGGGCCAGCGGTTCCCGGATGGCTGCTGTATAATACAGGGCCTTGCCCTCGGCGTTCACCCAGCTGCGGCCAAGGCGGCCCCGGCCTGCGGTCTGGTTCTCGGTATACACCGCACCCACCGGGCCGAACTCTTCAAAATGTTCCTTCACGTAAGCGTTGGTGCTGCCGCATTCCGGCAGATAGCGCACCTCATTGATGCTCATTGTTTGGGTACCTCTTTATGTTCATAGGCGGTCACTTTGCCTTCGTCCAGCGTCAGGATGCCGTAGGTGTCCGGCCCGGTGTAGCACCGGCCGCAGGAGCCGGGGTTGAACAAAAACACCTTGCTGCGGGTCTCTGCATGGGGGATGTGAGTGTGACCGAACAGCGCCACCTCGGCACCCCGGGCAGATGCGGCATCTGCCAGCGTATCCAGATCGTATTTCACACCGTACATATGACCGTGAGTGTAAAAGATCACCACGCCGTCAAAGGCGGCAAGGCCGTCGGTGGGTTCCAGTGCACCGTAATCGCAGTTGCCCGCCACCGAGTAGGCCCGCAGCTTGGGGTACAGCGTCAGAGCCAGTTCCAGATCCCGCAGGCCGTCGCCCAGAAAGATCAGGGCATCGATGCTTTTGCTCTCTTTCATCAGCACACGCTCAATGGCGGTGCGTCCGCCGTGGCTGTCGCTCAAAACCAGAAGCTTTGTCACAAAAGGGGTCCTCCTCTATTACCGTTTACCTGAGATGCTGTCATTCACCAGCCTGCTGGCCCTGTTGCAATACCAGCAGCTGCTTGTACACTTCGCTTTTAGAATAAGGTGTGCCCTGTGCCGCCGCCTTGGCTGCGGCGGTGGGGCCAAAGCCCTGCCCGGTCAGCTCCAGCGCCCGATGCGCTGCCTGCTCCAGCGTCAGCTCCTGCTCCGGGTCGGCGGTCTCCGGCGCACCGGCCATCACCAGCACATACTCGCCGCGCGGCTCGTTGGTCTTGTAGTGCTCCACCGCCTCGCCGAGGGTAGTCTTCCAGATATCCTCGTGCAGCTTTGTCAGCTCCCGGCACAGGGTGATGCTGCGGTCTGCGCCAAAGGCATTGGCCAGATCGTCCAGCGTGGTGCGCAGCTTGTGGGGCGCTTCGTAAAAGATGGTGGTGCGCTTTTCCTGCAAAAGCTCAGCCAGCCGCTCTTTTTTCTGCTTGCGGTTCACAGGCAGAAAGCCCTCGAACACCCAGCGGGAGGTGTCCTGCCCGGACACGGCCAGCGCTGTGACGCAGGCGGAAGCCGCCGGCACCGGCACCACTTTGATGCCCCGGGCCAGTGCGTCCCGCACGATCACCTCGCCCGGGTCGGAAACGCAGGGCATGCCCGCATCACTGCACAGGGCACAGCTCTCGCCTGCTTCAATGCGGCGCAGGATGCCCTCACCCTTCTGCAGGGCGTGCTCATAGTAGCTGACCATGGGCTTTTTCAGGCCCAGAAAGTTCAGCAGCTTCATGGTCACACGGGTGTCCTCGGCGGCAATAAAGTCTGCCGCGCCAAAGGTGGCTGCTACGCGCGGCGGCATATCGTCCAGATTGCCGATGGGCGTTGCCACGATATAAAGAGTTCCTGCCATAGTTTACCTCCCATATAACGCCGCACCGGCGCTGATCAACACATCCGGCTCCACCCGCAGGCCGGTCTTGCGGTTCTTCTGCGCTTCCACAAGGAAGAGCCATGGCGCGCCGTCCGCCTTGTTCTTTACAAAGGCCAGCCGCTTCGGCTCCAGCCGGTTGGCCCGCAGCACCGCCAGCACCTCCGCCAGCCGTTCCGGCCGGTGGCACAGCGCAAAGCGCCCACCGTCCTTCAAAAGGCGGAACGCACACTGGCACACATCGTCCAGTGTGCAGGTGTTCTCGTGCCGGGCAAGGGCGTGGGCTGCGTTTTGGCTTTGGGGCCCATCCGTGAAATAGGGCGGATTGCACGCACACACGTCAAAACTGCCCTCGCCCTGCCGGAAAGCGCGCAGGTCGGCACAGACAGGCTCAATGTGCCCGATGTCCTGCTCCTGCACCGCAGCGGAAAGCAGAGCGCTGCCCTCGGGCTGCAGCTCCAGCCCCATGCAGGGGCCGCGGTGGCCGCGGTCGTGCCATTCCAGCGCCACGATGCCGCAGCCGGAGCACAGGTCTGCGGCCTTCTGGGCGCGCTTTGGCTCACAGAAACGGGCCAGCAGCAGCGCGTCGGAGCCAAAACGATGCTCCGGCGAGCAATAAACCATAGTTCTATTATACAAGACTTCGGTAGAATGTTCCATAGATAAGTGTGCCGTACCCTCTCAAAAAAATGCGTGGAATTGCTCGGGGAATTTGTGCGAATTACTGCAAAACAAAAAAGCAGCAGACCTGCTTTGGACAGGCCTGCTGCTTTTGATGCGTTTTTTGTGCAGCTGCTAAAATTATTCAGCAGTGATAGCACCGGTGGGGCAAGCACCCTCGCAAGCGCCGCAGTCGATGCAAGCGTCTGCGTTCACAGAAGCAACACCATCAACGGTGATAGCGCCAACCGGGCAAGCGCCCTCGCAAGCGCCGCAGCCAACACATGCGTCAGAAACCTTGTGTGCCATAATAAACTCTCCTTTTTATCTCCGTGCCCGAAGTATGTATGAAGAGTCATGTATGGCACGGCTGTGCATGTCTCTCCGGAAATCATATCCTTGCCTGCATTTTAACAAAGCAGGTGAGAAAAGGCAAGACTAACCGTGACCCGAAAAACACAAAAGTCTGTTTTTTGTTGGGTTGCACAAAAGCACAGGCTAACTTATGGCCAAATTTGCAGGAGTTTTTTGGCAAAAATCACGAAGAACAGTTAGTTTTAGCAGACTAACTCCTCAGAACCTCCGGCGCGTCCCTCACTCCTTTTCGGCAGCGCGCTTCCGGCCGCAGCCGCCGCCCGCGCAGCGCTTTTCGCCATCGTCGGAGGAAGCCACCACCGGGGCCGGGTTGCGCACGCCGGAGTAATCGTCGTCCGGGTCCGGGCGGCGGGGCGCACGCTTGCCGCCGCTGATATATTCGCACACACCCACCTTATAGTAACGGGGCGAAAGGCTCTCGGTGCCGCAGCGCACCCGCAGATAGCCGGAAACCGGGTTCACCTCCAGCACGGTGCCAAGACCGTCCGGCGTGCGCACGGTGCTGCCCACCATGGGCATGATGCTGTTCAGGTACTCGTAGGCGCTTTCCTCGTAGGCAAGGCAGCACATCAGCCGGCCGCAGGCACCGCTGATCTTGGTGGGGTTCAGCGAAAGGCCCTGCTCCTTGGCCATCTTGATGGAGACGGGCTGGAAGTCCTTTAAAAAGCGGCTGCAGCAGAAGGGCTGGCCGCAGATGCCAAGGCCGCCGATCATCTTGCTCTCGTCCCGCACGCCGATCTGGCGCAGCTCGATGCGGGTGTGGAAGATACCGGCCAGATCCTTGACCAGCTCGCGGAAGTCCACGCGGCCATCGGCGGTAAAGTAGAACATGATCTTGGAGCGGTCTAGGGTATACTCGGCCTCCACAAGCTTCATTTCCAGGCCGTGGCGGGCAATGCATTCCTGACAGGTGCGGTAGGCGCGCTTTTCGTCCTCACGGTTCTGGCGCATCCGGCGGATATCCACGCTGTCGGCCATGCGGGTAATGGGCTTGAGGGCCTTGGGCACTGCCGCATCGGCGATCTCCCTCACGCCCTGCACCACCTCGCCGCACTCAACGCCGCGGGCGGTCTCCACGATCACATATTCGCCGGTTTTGATGTCGGCCCCGGCGGGATCAAAATAATAGCTTTTGCCGTTCTCTTTGAAACGGACGGAGATGACTTTTTTCATAGTGTTCCTCGTTTTTATTGGTCGAATCTATAGGATAAGGCCCGAAAAAGAGCCTGCTGATCCATTCTGTACTCTAGTATAACATATTCAAATGCACATTTCCACGCAAAAAACAAAAAGCGGCTCTGGCGCTTCAGCAGAAAAATTTTAAAAAGGTGCAACAATCTGCCCTGCTGCCGCGTATCCATAAAGGAAGACTGACCGAATTTGGTCGCACCCGCAGCCGGAAAATGGAAAAACGGAACGGCAAATGTTAAAATCTTGCGAAAGTATCCAAAGAATCGCAAAAGAATCCCACCCCGCTCTTGCAAGGCGGGGGCTTGCGTGTATAATAAAAATGTTGAAGTGTAGCCTTTCCCGCAGGGAAAGCAGCTGTCCTGCTTTGCGGCAAGGCAGAGAAACGGTAGGAGAAAATGGAAAAATTCAGTGTCAAAAAGCCGTTTACGGTGCTGGTTGCAGTGGTCATGATCCTGATCCTGGGCTTTGTGGCGGTCACAAAGATGGATACGAACCTGCTGCCCAACGTGAACACACCGTATCTGATGGTGGTCACCGTGTATCCCGGCGCAAGCCCGGAGCGCGTGGAGAGCGAGGTCTCGGATGTGCTGCAGAACTCGCTCACAGTGCCGGGCGTGTCCAAGATCACCGCAACATCGGCAGAAAACTACAGCCTGCTGCTGATGGAGTTTACCGAGGATACGGATATGAACAGCGCGCTGGTCAAGGTGTCCAACAAGCTGGATCAGGCCAAAAGCGACCTGCCCAGCACCTGCCTGACCCCCTCCATCATTGAGTACAGCCTCAACATGAACGCTTTCATGACGGTGGCTGTCAGCCGCGAAGGTGCCGACCAGTACGAGCTTTCTGAGTTTATCCAGAACACCCTTGTGCCGGAAGTGCAGCGCAAGGGCGGTGTGTCCAGCGTTTCGTCCAGCGGTCTGGTGGAAAAGCTGGTGCAGGTGCAGCTCAATCAGGATAAGATCGACGAGATCAACGCAAAGCTGCTGGAACTGATCGATACCCAGCTGGCTGCAGCCCGCTCCCAGCTGGAAAGCGCCGAGGCACAGATCACCGCCGGACGCAAGGAATACGAAAAGCAGCTGAAAAACTTTGGCAATACGGTGTCCAACTCGGTCATGAGCCAGATGAGCACCGAGGTGGGCGCCGCAGTGGAAACGGTGCGTGCGCAGGCGCAGGCTCTTCTGGAAAGCGTGAACAGCCTGATCGCTGTGTTCAAGGAGCCTGAGATCCAGCAGGCCCTGATCGAGGTGCGCGACGGTCTGCAGAAGGTCATGGACAAGTTCAACGAGACCGGTATGCGGGATATCGACTCTCTGATCGATATTGTGGCTGAGCTGCGCACCATTACCGATAAGCTCACTACCGCCCTGCAGAAGCTGCAGGAGCGCGTGAATACCGAGACCGGCTCCGAAGGCAGCACCGCAGAGGATCTTGCCAATGAGATGCAGCTGCAGGAAAGCCTGAATGTGGTCTATAACACGCTGGAAAGCACCATCAAGGCCATGGACAATGTGCCCCAGCTGATGACCGAGTTCTCCGGCGCACTGGGCAGCTTCTCCCAGCAGCAGCTCAACGCCTATATGCAGTTCACCGAAGCGCGTGAAATGCTGAACGAGTACGAAAAGCAGCTGGAGGCTGCCAAGGCAGAGTACGAGACGGCCAAGACCAACGCTCTGGCACAGGCCGATGTGACAAAGCAGCTGGACATTGAAACGCTGGCGCAGCTCATCTATGCCCAGAACTTCTCCATGCCGGCCGGTTACGTGCAGGATCAGGACGGCGAGTCCTGGCTGCTGAAAGTCGGCGAAGAGTACGACAGTGTGAAGGATATCAGCGGTGCCCTGCTGCTGCATGTGGAGGGCTACGGCGACGTGCGCCTTTCTGATGTGGCGGATGTGGAGATCATTGATAACTCCGCCGACAGCTACACCCGCCTGAACGGCGAAAAGGCATCCATCCTCAAAATCTATAAGAATGCGACTTCCAGTGCAGGCGAGGTCTCCGACAACTGCCTGACCGCATTTAAAGAGCTGGAAAAACAATATGACGGCCTGCACATGGTGGTGCTGTCCAATCAGGGCAACTACATCACCATTGTCATCAACAGCATCCTCACCAGCATGGTGGTGGGCGCTGCACTGGCCATCATCGTGCTGGCCATCTTCCTGAAGGATATCAAGCCCACCCTCGTGGTCGGCATCAGCATCCCGCTGTCCGTTCTGTTCGCGGTGGTGCTCATGTACTTTACCGGGCTGGACCTGAACGTGATGACCCTGGCCGGCCTTTCCCTCGGCATTGGTATGCTGGTGGATAACTCGGTGGTCGTCATTGAGAACGTCTACCGTCTGCGCAGCCGCGGCGTGCCTGCGGCCCGCGCTGCCGTGCAGGGTACAAAACAGGTGGGCATGTCGGTGGTGGCCTCCACCCTTACCTCGGTGTGCGTGTTCCTGCCGGTGGTGTTCTCGGCCAGCATTGTGCGCAGTCTGATGATGCCCATGTCCCTGTGCATCGGTTACTGCCTGATGGCCTCCCTCATCGTGGCGCTCACGGTGGTCCCGGCGGCGTCCTCTACTGTGCTGAAAAAAGCTGAACCCAAGCGCCTTGCCTGGTTTGAAAAGGTGCAGGAAAAGTATGCCCATAGTCTGGAATGGTGCCTGCAGCACCGTGCCCTGCCCCTGATTGCGGCGGTGGTACTGCTGGTGTTCAGCGGCTGGCAGGTGCTGAACATGGGTGTGGAGCTGCTGCCCAGCATCACCAGCAACGAGGCGCAGATCACCCTGTCCACCGCCGACGGCCTGACCAAGGAGGAATCCTATGCCATTGCGGGTCAGGTGGCAGAGGCGGCCCTGAATGTAGAAAACGTGGAAGAGGTGGGCATCACCACCGACACCAGCATGGCCGGTCTGGATATCAGCCAGCTGGGCCTGCCCACCGCCATTACCGATATCCTGAACTCCGCCAATGCCTACGGCAGATACAAGATCAACGTTATGATGAGCAAGAGCCTTTCCTCCCGTGAGGTGGAAAAGACCCGGCAGGCCATGGAGGATGCAGTGTCCCAGATCGAGAATTGCACCGCTGAGGTCAAGCTGTACGGCATGACCGATGATCTGACCAGCCAGCTGGCCACCGGCCTGTCGGTCAAGGTCTACGGCAAGGATCCGGAAACGCTGACCACCGTTTCCGAGAAGGTAATGGAGATCGTCAACGATACCGAGGGCTTTGCCAATGCGGACAACGGCCTTGGCAGCGGCGATGCCACCATCATCCTGAAGGTGGACCGCGACAAGGTGCGCGCCTACGGACTGACCGTTGCGCAGGTGTACCAGCAGATCGCGGCAAAGCTCACCACCACCGCCACGGCCCAGACCCCCGTCACGGTGAACGGCACCACCATGGATGTCCAGATCACGGACAATCTGGACCCTGTCACCAAGGAAAACATGATGGAGCTTACCTTTGAGACCACCGAAATGTCGGCAGACGGCACAGTGACCAATGGTACCTGCACCCTGAACGATATCGCCAGCTGGACCACCGGCACCGCACCGGATGCCATTACCAGCGAGAACCAGACCGAGTTTGTCACTGTGACGGCAGATACGCTGAAGGGCTACAACACCATGGTGCAGTCCCGCGTGCTGCAGAAGAAGCTGGATGAGTACGCAGCCAGCGGTGAGATGCCGGAGGGCTGCAGCACCACGCTGGGCGGCGAGACCGAGGGCACCGACTACATGGTGAACGAAATGGTGCAGTGGATGGCTCTGGCCCTGCCCTTTGTATATCTGGTCATGGTGGCACAGTTCCAGAGCCTGCTGTCCCCCTTCATCGTGCTGTTCACGGTGCCGCTGGCCTTTACCGGCGGCCTGCTGGGTCTGCTGGTCACCGGCCAGCAGCTCACCATGATTTCCCTGATGGGCTTCATCGTGCTGATGGGCACTGTTGTCAACAACGGCATCGTGTTCGTGGACTATGCAAACCAGCTGCGCATTGGCGGCATGGAGCGCCGCGCTGCGCTGGTGGCTACCGGCAAGACCCGTATGCGCCCCATCCTCATGACCACCCTGACCACCGTGCTGGCCATGCTGCAGCTGGTGTTCAGCGGCGATATGGCAAGCCAGCTGATGAGCGGCATGGCCATCGTCATCATCTGCGGCCTGAGCTACGCCACCCTGATGACCCTGTATATCGTTCCGGTGCTGTACGATATCCTGTTCAAGAAGCCGCCGCTCAACGTGGATGTTGGCAGCGACGATGATCTGGACGACATTCCGGACGATGCAGCCGAGTTCATTGCGGCGCAGAAGTCTGCGGGCACGGCACAGCCGGAAGCCTGACGACAGCATGACGATCTAGAATGCGCGCCGCTTTGCTTTGCGTATCATCAGCGGAAGAATTATTTATAATAGAGCAATGCCGGGCGGTCTGCGGACCGCCCGGCATTGCGTTTTCACGGGAAAGGTCGTAACGGGAAGCGGCATCTGCTGCTGTCGGCGTACCGCCGTCGCGCAGCGACTCAAAATCGGCGCAACACAAAAAATCCTCTAGCGGAGCGACTTGGATTTTTTGTATGGAGCCTTTCTGCTTTGGGGTTACTAGGGGCGAGCAGCCCCTAGTTCGTGCCTCCCGCGCCTCGAAAGTAGCGGGTGCTTTTCTGGTTCTCTTTTGGCACGCAAAAGAGAACGTACCCGGCGGTAATGCTTTTTACAAAAGGCATGAAACTTGATCCACGCGAAAACGCTCTGCGAGGGAAGCACATCTTTCTGGCTGCATACCCCGCCAACTGAATAATTTCAACAAAAAATAGCTGGAAAAATTGGATGCAAATTCTAAAATCCGTTCCCCACAAAGATATAAAACTGTGATATAATCATAAATAAGATAGAATACAGTGGAAGTCTGCCTGACTGTATGTCCGAGTAAAATCTGAGGAGGCGAATGCCCAATGGCACAGATCCGCTCCAAGCCCTTCGGTGTGACCAAACAGGGCGCAAATGTTACAGAGTACATCCTTTCCAACCCCGGCGGCCTGACGGTGAGCGTTCTGGACTACGGATGCATCATTAAAAACATCATCGTTCCGGCCAAGAACGGCCCGGTGGATGTCGTGCTGGGCCACGACACCATGGCAGATTATGAGGATGACTTCACGTCCTCCGGCAGCACCTGCTGCGGCGCGTTCGTGGGCCGCTATGCAAACCGCATCGAGAATGCCACCTTCAGCGTGGGCGGCAAGACCTATCAGCTGGAAGCCAACAACGGCCCCAACCACCTGCACGGCTGCTTCTCCCGTAAGCTGTACCGGGTGAAGGCCTTTGGCGACACCCTGCTGATGGAGGCCGAGAGCCCGGACGGTGAGGACGGCTTCCCCGGCAACCTGAAGTTGGCGGTGCGCTATACCCTCACCGAGGACAATACCTTCCGCATGGATTACCGCGTCTCTTCGGATGCGGATACCATCGTGAACCTCACGAACCACAGCTACTTCAACCTGAACGGTGAGGGCGATATTCTGGGCCAGAAGCTGCGCATCTATGCCTCCAACTATCTGGAAGGCAACAATCAGACCTGCCCCACCGGTGCCATTCTGCCGGTGGCAAACACCCCCATGGATTTTACCGAGGGAAAGCTCATTGGCCGGGATATCGATACCGGCTTTGCCCAGACCACCATGGTGGGCGGTGGCTACGACCACTGCTTTGTGATCGACCGCGCCCGCGGCTCCAGCCAGAGCATCTGCGCATGGGTCACCAGTGAAAAGACCGGCATCAGCATGAAGCTGTATACCACCCAGCCGGGCATCCAGTTGTACACCGGAAACTTTTTGCAGGACTGCCCCACCCCCGGCAAGGGCGGCGTGCCCATGCAGAAGTACGGCGGCTTTGCACTGGAGACCCAGCATTACCCCTGCAGCCCTTCCCACCCGGAGTTTCCCACCACGGTGCTGCGGGCAGGCAAGGTGTTCCGCGCCACTACCACCCTGCGCTTCTTCACCGGCAAGCAGTGCGGAAAATTGTAAAAAATGATGCACCACACAAAAACGTCTGCTCCGGCAGACGTTTTTTGCGTGGCAGGAGGAGAACTCCCCCAGTCATCTTGCTGCGCTCGATGCCAGCCCCCTCTCCGAGGAAGCTGGCAAAGCCGTCAGGCTTTGACGGAGGGAGTTTTCGCGCCATTTCTATGTTTTGCACAAACCGTGCCTTTTATCCATGACAAAATGCCAAAAAACGTTTTTAAATCAAAATCTCAAAAACAAAGATGCAACAAAAATTCATCTAAATAGAAGACGCATCCCTTGATTCTGAGCCATAAAAGCGGTATTCTTTAGGCAAGGCCGGGGAATGCCGGCATCAACTGTAATGTAAATGAGTGAGAGAGGTACTAGGCTATGGCAATTTTGGTTTCCGGCGGCGCCGGTTATATCGGCAGCCACACCTGCATCGAACTGCTGAACGCTGGCTACGACGTTGTTGTGGCAGATAACTATTATAATGCATCTCCGGTGGTGCTGGACCGCATCAAGCAGATCACCGGCAAGGACTTCCGCTTTTACAAGGCAGATATGACCAAGCACGAGGATGTGGAGCACATCTTCTCTGAGTGCCCGGACATTACTGCTGTGATCCAGTTTGCAGCCTACAAGGCCGTGGGCGAGAGTGTTTCCAAGCCCATTGAATACTATTACAACAACCTCAACTGCACGCTGGTCATTCTGGACGTGATGCGCCATCACAACTGCCACAACTTCGTGTTCAGCTCTTCCGCAACCGTCTATGGCGACCCCGCCAGCGTGCCCATCACCGAGGACTTCCCCACCGGTGCCACCACCAACCCCTACGGCACGACCAAGGTGTTCACCGAGCGCATCCTGCAGGATGTGTGCAAGGCAGACCCCAGCCTGAACGTGGCCCTGCTGCGCTACTTCAACCCCATTGGTGCGCACAAGTCCGGCCTCATCGGCGAGGACCCCAACGGCATCCCCAATAACCTCATGCCCTATATCGCCAAGGTGGCCGTTGGCAAGCTGGAAAAGGTGCATGTCTTTGGCAACGACTATCCCACCCCGGACGGCACCGGCGTGCGCGACTACATCCACGTGGTGGATCTGGCCCGCGGCCATGTGTGCGCCATCAAGAAGCTGGAAACGAACTGCGGCCTGTTCATCTGCAATCTGGGCACTGGCAAGGGCTACAGCGTGCTGGATGTGATCCACGCCTTCTCCAAGGCCTGCGGTAAGGAGATCCCCTATGTGATCGACCCGCGCCGCCCCGGCGACATTGCCGAGTGCTATGCAGACCCCACCAAGGCAAAGAACGAGCTTGGCTGGGTGGCGGAATACGGCATCGAGGAAATGTGTGCCGACAGCTGGAACTGGCAGAAGAACAACCCCGATGGCTACCACACTGTGAAGTAAACGCATAAACCTCCAAAGCCGTGCATTCTCTGAAAAAGAGGGTGCACGGCTTTTTTTGTTATCACTGTAACGTTAGCGGCCTCGCCCTCTCCGTCTGCTCACTGCGTTTGCATCCACCTCTCCCTTTGGGAGAGCTGCCGAGCAAGGCGAGGCTGAGAGGGCGAGGATGCTGACCGCCAAGAATCTCCCCCATATTATCTATTGACAACCGCGCAAAGTTAGCCTATATTACTATTGTTAACACAAACTAACACACGTTGACAGTGGATAAAATGAGAAGGTCGATCTTATGACATTAAAAGAATTGCAGATCGGAAAAAGCGCTGTTGTGGATACCGTCGGCGGCAGCGGCGCACTGCGCCAGCATTTTCTGGATATGGGCCTGATCCCGGGGGTGGAGGTCACGCTGGTCAAGCTGGCACCCATGGGCGACCCCATGGAGCTGCGCATCCATGGCTATGAGCTGACCCTCCGGCTGGACGATGCCGCGCAGATCGGCATCACCCCCACCGAAAAGGCCCCGGCAATGTCGGCGGCTCCGGCAGATGATAAAATGGTGGATCACCCCGGCCTTGGCGAGGGCGGAAAATACCACATTAAAAAGGGGGAGAATCCCCTGCCCGAGGGCAGGACCCTCACCTTTGCGCTGGCGGGCAACCAGAACTGCGGCAAGACCACCCTGTTCAACCAGCTCACCGGCTCCAACCAGCATGTGGGCAACTTCCCGGGCGTGACGGTGGACCGCAAGAGCGGTGCCATCAAGGGCCACCCGGAGACCGAAGTCACCGACCTGCCGGGCATCTACTCCATGTCCCCCTATTCCAGCGAGGAGATCGTCACCCGCCAATTCATCATCGGTGAAAAGCCCACCGGCATCATCAACATCGTGGATGCCACCAACATCGAGCGCAACCTCTACCTGACCATGCAGCTCATGGAGCTGGACACCCCCATGGTGCTGGCGCTGAACATGATGGACGAGGTGCGCGGCAACGGCGGCACGGTGCGCATCAACAAGATGGAGGCCATGCTTGGCATCCCGGTCATTCCCATCTCTGCCGCCAAGAATGAGGGCGTGGATGAGCTGGTAGACCACGCCCTTCATGTGGCAAAGTATCAGGAGCGGCCCGGCCGCATGGATTTCTGCAGTGAGGACGACCACGGCGGTGCCGTACACCGCTGCATCCACGGCATCATCCATCTGATCGAGGACCACGCCAGGGCGGCGGGCATTCCGGTGCGGTTTGCCGCCACCAAGCTGGTGGAGGGCGACCGGCGCATCGAGGAAGCCTTGCAGCTGGATCAGAACGAAAAAGAGATGATCGAACATATCATCGTGCAGATGGAGCGGGAGCGCGGGCTGGACCGCGCCGCCGCCATTGCGGATATGCGGTTCTCCTTTATTCAGGAGCTGGTGGCCAAGACGGTGGTCAAGCCCCACGAAAGCAAAGAGCAGCTGCGCTCCAACCGTATCGACAAATTCCTCACCGGCAAATACACCGCCATCCCGGCCTTTATCGCCATCATGGGTCTGGTGTTCTTCCTCACCTTCAACGTCATCGGCCTGTTCTTCCAGAACCTGATGGAAACGGGCATCGACGCGTTGACCGGCATCGTGGACACGGCGCTTACCAACTGGAACGTCAATGCGGCGGTGCACTCCTTGCTCATCGACGGCATCTTTACCGGCGTGGGCAGCGTGCTGAGCTTTCTGCCCATCATCGTGGTGCTGTTCTTCTTCCTCTCCATGCTGGAGGATACCGGTTACATGGCCCGCGTGGCCTTTGTGATGGATAAGCTGCTGCGCCGCATCGGCCTTTCGGGCCGCAGCATCGTGCCCATGCTCATCGGCTTTGGCTGCACCGTGCCCGGCGTCATGGCAAGCCGTACCCTGCCCTCGGAGCGCGACCGCAAAATGACCATCCTGCTCACCCCGTTCATGAGCTGCTCGGCAAAGCTGCCCATCTACAGCCTGTTTGCGGCGGCGTTCTTCCCGCAGTATGCGGGCCTTGTGATGGTGCTGCTGTACTTTACCGGCATTGCGGTGGGCGTGCTGGCGGCACTGCTGCTCAAGAGCACGGTGTTCAAGGGCGAGGCGGTGCCCTTTGTCATGGAACTGCCCAACTACCGCCTGCCCGGCCTGAAAAACGTGGCACAGCTGCTGTGGGAAAAGGCCCGGGACTTTTTGCAGAAGGCCTTCACGGTGATCTTTGCGGCCACCATCGTCATCTGGTTTTTGCAGAACTTTGACCTGCAGCTGCGGCTGACCGCCGACCCGCAGGCCAGCATCCTTGCCCGCATTGCGGGCGACATCGCCCCGCTGTTCGGACCTTTGGGCTTTGCGGACTGGCGCATCTCCACCGCCCTCATCACCGGCTTTATGGCAAAGGAGAGCGTGGTGTCCTCGCTGCTCATCCTCTTTGGCTCCGAAGCTGCGCTGTCGGCGGCCCTCACCCCGGCGCAGGCGGCTCCCCTGCTGGTGTTCTGCCTGCTGTACACCCCCTGCATCGCGGCAGTGGCCTCGGTCAAGCGGGAGCTGGGCAACAAGTGGGCGGTCATCATGGTGGTGAACCAGTGCGCCGTGGCATGGCTGTGCGCTTTGCTGGTGCGTCTGGCGGCTGTGGCGCTGTTCTGAGAAAAACGATTGGAATGCGCTCCGCGCTGCTCTGCGCATATTCAGTGGAAGAATTATTTATAATAGAGCAATGCCGGGCGGTCTGCGGACCGCCCGGCATTGCGTTTTCACGGGTGGGGTCGTGGAGGAAAACAGCATCTGCCGCGCTGATTTCCTGCGGAAACAGCCGCGCGGCGGGAAGAACCCTCTCAGGCTCACTGCGTTCGCCAGCTCCCCCGAAGGGGGAGCTTTATTTGTGCTAACCGGAAGATGACAAAAAGCTCCCCCTTCGGGGGAGCTGGCGCGGGAGCGCCTGAGAGGGTTTGCTCTCTCCCTCTTTGAGGGAGCTGGCGCGGCGTAAGCCGCGACTGAGGGAGTTCCCCCTTGACATCTCCCCTCATCTGCACTATAATACTTCAAAAATGAATCATTCAAAGATGAAAGGGAAGACCTGCTGTGAACCCGAATATCGAATTTTCCATCAAGACCGCGCAGGCGTACAATGCCGTCTGCAAACCGCTGTGTCAGGAGCTTGGCCTGTCGCAGACGGCGCTGGACATCCTGCTGTTCCTCGCCAACAACCCGGATTACAAAACCGCCCGGGACATCGTGGAGGTGCGCCATATCAAGGCGAACCTCGTCTCCATGAATGTGGATAAGCTGGTGCAGGAAGGGTATCTGGAACGGTACGCTGTGGTCGGCGACCGCCGCAAAACGAAGCTTCTCTGCACCGGCAAGGCAGACCCGATCATCCGCAAGGGGCGTGTGGTGCAGAATGCCTTTTTCAAGCGCCTGCTGGATCATGTGGAGCCGGCCGATCAGGAGGTCTTTTTCCGGACCATGGAGCTGATCGGGAAAAATCTGGACGAAATTATAAAGGAGAACGCATAAAATGAACGTGTTGTTTACGGTTCTTGTCACCTTTTTTGCCGGCATGGGGGCCGGCCTTGGCACCGGCTTTGCCGGTATGAGTGCGGCTGCAGTTATCAGCCCCATGCTCATCACCTTCCTGCACATGGACCCCTATATGGCGGTGGGCATTGCCCTGTCGTCGGATGTGCTGGCCAGCGCCGTTTCGGCCTATACCTACCACAAAAACAAGAACCTGGATATCAAAAACGGACTGATCATGATGGCCAGCGTGCTGATGTTCACGGTGGTGGGCAGCTGGGTGGCCAGCAGAGTGCCCTCGGCCACCATGGGCGGCTTCTCGGTGTTCATGACCTTCCTGCTGGGCATCAAGTTCATTGTGCGCCCGGTAATGACCACCAAGGAAGCCATGCAGGGTGTCAGCGCCAAAAAGCGTGCCATCCAGTCCATCGTGTGCGGTGTGCTCATCGGCTTCATCTGCGGCTTCATCGGCGCAGGCGGCGGCATGATGATGCTGCTCATCCTCACCAGTGTGCTGGGCTACGAGCTGAAGACCGCCGTGGGCACCAGCGTGTTCATTATGGCCTTCACCGCTCTGACCGGTGCTGTCTCCCACTTCATGATCGGCGGTGCGCCCAATTGGTTCGTCTGGGCGCTGTGCGTGGTGTTCACCCTGCTGTGGGCGCGCATTGCCGCTGTGTTTGCCAATAAGGCAGACCCCAAGACTCTGAACCGTGCCACCGGTATTGTGCTGGTGGTGCTGGGCGTGGTCATTATGGGCTTTAACCTGCTGACCTGAAAAAACTCCCCCAGTCGCCTACGGCGACAGCCCCCTCAAAGAGGGAGCCTTTCGCGTCGAAAAAGCTTTCGGCTCAGGTGCAAAACTTTCGGTTTCGACAGAGCCTCCCTCATTGAGGGAGGTGGCAAACCCGCAGGGTTTGACGGAAGGAGTTCGTCCTGACCAGCAAATGCTGTTTTCCTCCACGACCTTTCCCGTGAAAAAGCAATGCCGGACGGTCCGCAGACCGCCCGGCATTGCTCTATTATAAATGATTTTTCCACTGAATATGCGCAGAGCGAAGCGGCGCGCATTCCAGATCGTCAGCGCTTACTGGTTCTCTGCCTTGTCCTCGATGGTGGAGTGCTCGATCACCCAGTCGGCAGCCTTGCGGATGCCCTCGTTGCGGCGCATGGCGGGAATATCGGATTTTTCCTTGATCTCTTCCAGCGTCTTTTTGGCGCGCTCTGCACGAGCGGCCAGAGCCTTATCGATATCTTCCTCGGTGGGTACCAGATTTTCCTGCTGCGCGATCTGCAGCAGAGCCATGTGCACACGGGCGGTCTTCTCGGCAGAAGAGCGCACCTTGGCGGTAAAGCTCTCGCGGGTCTCGTGGATCTGGCTCAGGTAGCGATCCAGGCTCAGGCGCTGCATCTGCAGCTGCTGCTGGATCTGCTCCATCTGCTGCTGGTAGGTGGTCTCCACCAGCACGCTGGGCAGTTCGCCCTCAGAAGCATCGGCCAGCTGGGTCAGGATCTGATCCTTGGCACGGTTCAGCGCACCGGCGTGCTTGCCGTCGTGCAGCTGCTGCTTGACCTGTGCACGCAGCTCGTCCATGGTGTCCACATTGGCAACCTTCTTGGCAAAGTCGCTGTTCAGAGCAGGAATCTGGCGCACACATACGTCGATCAGCTTGATCTTGAACACGACGGGTTTACCGGCCAGATCCTTTGCGTGGTAACGGTTCGGGAAGGTGACGAAGATCTCGAATTCCTCGCCTGCCTTGTGGCCCAGAATGCCCTCTTCAAAGCCGGGGATCATGCGGCCGCTGCCCAACTGGACGGCCTGGTTCTTTGCGGTGCCGCCCTGGAAGGGCTTGCCCTCCAGCAGACCTTCGTAATCGATATGTACGATGTTGCCCTTTACGGCCGGACCCTTGTGCGGCACCAGCTCAGCGGCAGCAGCGCGGCGGCGCTCCAGCACATTGTCGATCTCCTTGTCGGTCACTTCCGGGGTGACGCACTCGGCGGTAAAGCCGGTGGTCTTGGTCAGGTTCAGCTCAGGCTGCAGGGCAACAGTGGCAGTGGCCACAAAGCCCTCGTCCTTTTTCACGCTCACAAGATCGTACACAGGATTGTCAACAGCCACAAAGCCGTGCTCTGCCATGGCGGCATCATACAGCGCGGGCACGTCCTTGTCCATCAGGTCGTTGATGGCATCGTACCAGAAGGTGTGCTCGCCGCGGTCAGCCTCGATCTGTGCGCGGTCCGCTTCGCCCTTCTTGAAGCCGCGGATCGTATAGGAGGCGCGGGTGCGTTCGTAAACGGCGTTGGATGCAGCTTCCAGCTCTTCGGGGCTGGCGCTGAAGGTCATTTTGCAGACACTCTTTTCGGGAGTTTCCACGCTTACCAGTTTCATAGGATCTACCCTCCGTGGTGTCTCGCTGCAGAGAAAACCCGGCGGCGCAGCCTCCACGCGGTGCTGCCCGCAAAGCTCCTGTACCCCTGCACGGACACAGATTAAAAACATATAGTAAGGCTATTATAGCACAAGAACGACAAAAACGATACAAGAAAAATCATAAAAAATGCTGCTTTTTGAAAAAGATAAAAATATTTGCAAAAAACGGTTGACAAAACCCAGTCTGAGTGATAAAATACATCATGTTCCGAACGGAACGTATGCGTTGGTAGCTCAGCTGGATAGAGTGACTGACTACGAATCAGTAGGCCGGGGGTTCGAGTCCCTTCCATCGCACCAAAAAATGCCGTGAAATCGAAAGATTTCATGGCTTTTTTGTTTTTCTGGCAGAGTCTGCACACTTTTGCACATCTCCTGCACACTTTACAAAAAAGCCATGAACTCTTTGCATCGCTTGCACAGCGTGTATTTCGCTGCACAAAAAAGAGGATTTTACGCGAAGAGCACCCGCGTCAGCTCGCGGCGTTCCTCTGCGTCCATCTGCCGGATAGCTTCAAGGATCATTTTACCCGTGATTTTTGTTGCCACCGGCGTTTTGTTTTCCGGGGGTTCCTGCGGCTTTGCGCCTGCCACATCCTGCGAGTAGAAGTCGGCTTCGATCTTCTCGGTCAACTCCAACCGGGGCTTGTCCTGCGTGTGGGCGTAGGTGTCCATCAGGACGGTGGCGGTCGCATGGCCTGTGTTGCCCTGCACCGACTTGAAGTCACCGCCAGACTGCAGCAGCTGGTAGGTGGCACTGGAGTGCCGCAGACCGTGGAACACGATCTTCTCAAACTCCGGGTGCTCTGCCCGCCACATACGGTACCACTTGGTCAGAACGTCTGGTGCAATGGGTAAGCCGTCTGGTAAGCGGAACAGCTGACCGCAGTTGTTGTACTTTTCCGGGGCGCTCTGCTCGTCCTGCTTCATCTTTTCCAGCCATGCCAGAAGCTCCTCTTTCAAGGGCTTGGTCATGTACAGGATGCGGTTGGACTTTTTGGTCTTGGTCCGCTTAAGGATCAGCGAGGACTTGCTCCCCTCCCGTCTGTCCGGGAAGGTGTGGTAGATCTGGGTGGTGTCGATTTTGGACAAGGCGACCTTGTCGGCACGCTGCAGGGCTTTGTTCACCGAGATGGTTCCCCGTCCGTCTGCTGCATCAAAGTCCAGATCACTCGGCTGTAAGCCGAGGATCTCGCTCTCACGGAGCGAAAGGATCATGCTCATGTGCACCGCCAGATGCAGAGCGGGGTTCTCGATGGTCTGCAGCGCCGCCAACATGGTGCGCTCATCCCAGATGGTGCGTTCTTCGGTGTTGATCTTGGGGGCTTCACGGGGAGTAGGCGACTTGTGGATCAGATCCCAATCAACGGCATACGAAAAGGCGGTCTTCAGGAGCGTGTGGACTTCGTGAATAGACGTGCTGGATAACAGCCGCTTCTTCTGATTTTCCGTCAGCTCCTGCTTCTCGCCGTGAACGTACTGACCGCAAGGGGTCTGGCTCAAGGTGGCGTAGAACTGCTCGATGTCGTAGGTGCGGAGGTCTTGCACTTTCCGCTTTCCGATATACGGCACGATGAGGTTCTGCACCATCGCCACAGATTGGGTGTAGGTCTTGGGAGACCACTTGTGTTTGCTGGACTGAATGGGAATCCACTTGTACAGCATCTCCTCTACCGTCATGGTGTCGGGTACGAGGAAGGTGCCGTCCAGCAGCTCCTTCTCCACCGTGATCTTGCGCTCCTGCGCTTCGGCCTTGGTCTTGAAGGTCTCCCAGCCCTTGCAGGGCTTGCCAGCATGATCTTTGTAGTTGTATCGGACGGAATACGTGTTGCCACGTTTCATAATAGATGCCATAGATGTTCCCTCCCTCAGACCGCTGCAAACCAATCGTCAAAGCTCTGCTTGCTTACCCGGATGCTGGTACCGAGGCGGATCACCTTGAAATCTTTCGTGGTGTTGCACAGATTGTACGCAGCGCGGTTGGAGATCGCCAACAGTTGGGCGATCTCGTCCACCCGGTAGACAAGCGGCACGAGCTTGGCTGCTTGGGTCTGGTCAGAAGGTTCTACGGCAGGGGTTTCGGACAATTCCATTGTAGGGGATTCGGGTGCGATTTTCAAGTCCTCACGGGTCAGTTTGGCGGAATTTTTGCGGACATTCGTCATAGGCATGTCTCCTTTGCACTTCTCCAGACCCGGCGCAGCTCCGGTTGAGCTGCACCCTCGTGGGCTGGTAAATATGTAAGGGCCTGCCGCTCCTGACCCGAAGCAGCAGCCCAAAAAAGTGCGAGAACTTGAATTTACGCGCCCCACGCGCCCCAAACCACACAAAAGTACCTTTCTGTGTTGATTTTATAGGGCGCATGGCTGGGATGAACGCGCCCTTTTAGGGCGCATCCGGGTTTCTTTCCCGCCCCGAAGGGCGTGTTGCCGCCCTGCATCCGCCCTTCGGGGCGGACACACGCCCGAATAAAACAGCGATAACAAGTCAAAACCATGGCTTTAGGGCGCGTAGGGCGGGAGTTTTTCACTTTTCGTGTGTTTTATGCCGCAGCAAAGGCGGGGTGGACGCATACGCCCCGGAAGCCGCGGTACTTTCCCTCGATGTGCTTGGAGAAGGTCAGGCCATACTTCCCTGCATTTTTCAGCAGGAACTGGCTGAACTTCTTTTGCGGAACGGGTGATTCCAGATTATCCTCGCACCACTTGGTGTAGGCGCGATAGAGGTAGGTGGAGCGTTCCTCGGTGTCGGGCTTGAAGCGGACATACGCACTGGCCTGCATGAACTGGGTCAGGTTGTCGCTGTCCGCCATGGCTGCTTCAAGGTTCTGGATGGAGCGCTCGCTGATGGTGAACTGATAGCGGTTCGCCAGCAGACGATGCAGACCCTCCAACATCCACAGCAGGATGCCGGGACGCTCCTCGGACAGCTCTTCGATAAGGAACGGGTTATCCACCCGGGCAGGGTCACGGTCTTTCACCGTGATGAGGATCTGTCTGCGCCAGAAGCCGTCGCTGTCATCGTGAGCGGCCACAAGGTTGCCATTGCCGAAGCAGATGAAACGAACGTACAGCAGGCCTTGGACAGCCTGCTTGTTCTTCCGCTCGATGCACAAACGGTCCTCGGCGGTGACGATGGACTTGATGTTCCGGGTTTCGGGCAAAGCCACCATGTTCAAATCGTCATCGACCATGACTAGCTTATACTCCAGATTTGCACTGGCAAAGCGGTTCGTTTCGATGCGGAGGATGGATTCGGAGTGAGAGGTTTCCCCGAACAGCTTCTTCAGCAGCAAGCCGATGCGGGATTTTCCCTCGCCGCCCTTGCCGGTCATGACCAGCATCTTCTGCGCCTTGGTAGACGGGATCAGAAGATAGCCGAGATATTCCTGCAAGGTCAGAATGTCCTCCGGGATGAGCAGACCGTCCAGAAATTCCAGCCACTTGGTCGGTGCGGGGGCATCGGGCTGGTATTCCACGGGGAGCCGGTTCAGACAGAGTTCCTTTTCCGGCACAAAGCCCCGCTCGTCCAGAAAGTAGGTCCCGTTCTGGAGATGGATGCGGTCAAGCTGGGGTTTCCATTCGGGGGTATAGGTTTCGATACGGAGTGCGTCCAGAACCTGCTTCTCCTTCTTGGCAAGGTTGTCGAGCACAAAGTCACGGAGGTCGCTGTGGACTTCGTAGAGCAGTGCGTCCTCGTCTACCTCGCCGTTCTGGTCGAACAGCTTCTGTTTCAGGCACATCATGGGGTGTTTCTCTAAAAGGTACTGGCAGTAAGCGGTTTCACGCACTTTGCCCTTACTGTCTACCCAAGGGCATTCGCATTCTTCCTCTTCTTCCAGTTCGTCCTCATCACGCCAATCTTCGTTCCTCTTTTTCCAGTCGCTCATGCAATCCCTCCCAATACTTCCGTAGCTCGTTTTCGGTCTGCGGGTCCGGGAGCACCGAACAGTCCAGATAATATTCAACGATGTCAAGGTTCTTTATCGCTTCAAGGAAGCAGGGGTGAAGTTCTTCTGTGGGTGACTGCGGTGCGTATCGGACCCGCCAACGCTGCAGACAGCGGTAATAGTCCAGCAGCTGCTGCCGGACGGTGGGCGGTCTGCGGGGAGCAAGCCGCACCTTTCCTCCGGCAAGTGCCATGCCGAAATCGTTCTTCAACTTTTCCACAGCCTTATAGGGAGAAAGTTGAAAAAGTCTGCCGACAAAATCGATCACATCGCCATCCGCCTGACAGGCGAAACAGTGGAAACGGCTGTCCGCCTTCATGCTGGGGTGTTTATCCCCGTGGAAGGGGCAGCACATCATACCGTTCCGGTTTACGGCGAAGCCGTACAGCTCCGCTGCCTGCCGGGTCGAGATGGCGCTTTTTACGTCCGAAAAGACAGAGGTGCTACCCTCCGTCCCAATGGGTGGGGTACAGGTGAAAGGACGAAGCCCGGTGAGGGGCGTGGGTGAGGTTGGGTTTATTCACACATCGATCCGTCAGAGTGTTGTTCATTTGACCTCCTGCTGCGGTACGGCGTGGCTGCGCTCCTCCTTGCGGAAGAAGGCTTCCACGTTCTGTTGTGCGGTGCGGAGTTCACGCAGTTCGATCTGCGCTTTCTTGTAACGGGTGTAGAAACCGTTTTTCTCCGAGGAAAGGGTCTGGTATTCGGCATCCAGCTTTTTGAGGTCCGGCAGCGTCCTGAGCCCGTTGGCCTTGAAGTAGGCGCAAGCGGCCTCGTACACAGCAAACTCTGCACGGTGCTGCTCCTTGAACTTGGCGGGATTCCGCACAGTCTGGAGCTTCTGTGCAAGAGGCTTGTACTGCCGATAGACCACAAGATGCCCGCGCAGCTCCTTGAGGGAGACCATGCGGGCATCCAAGTCTTTGACCACCGCCAGTGCATCGTCGTGCTGGGTTTGCAGTTCGGCAATGCGCTGGTGCAGGGCATCTTCGTTGAGCAGCTTTTTCTCCTGCAAGAGACACAGGGTCTGTGACCAGCGTTTGAGGTTGAACTTTTTCGCCCAACGCTCATAGCCGATGCCCTTGCCCGCAGCAACTTTCGCCTGAATGTCAACCAGTTTCCTGATTTTATCCGGCTTCTGTTCGCTGGCAGGCTGGATGGCGGTTGCAAGCTGGATGTTCTGGGAGAGGGCGGTCAGCACCTGTTCCTTTTCCAGCTTCTTGCTCAGTTTCTTGGCGGTGATGAACTTTGTCCGACCGGGCGGGCAGTAACTCAACCGGCCTCGGCTCTCCTTCACGGCAACGCCGTGTTCCTGCATGAGCAATGCAGAAAATTCCTCGAAGGTGGTGGTCTTATTCAGCACAGCGTAGATCTGCTTTCGCAGCTTGTCCAGCTCGGTCTGGTAGACGGTCTGGGTGGGCTGCTGCCCTTCGGCGGCAAGTTTCGCGTTGGCATGGTCGAGACGGCGTTGTCCACGCCGCTGTGCCCAATACTCCCGCTCGGAAACATGGTCGCCTTGGGCTTCCAGCAGATTGATCTGGTTCAGGTCGGCTTGCTCGCACATTTCCATGACAGCGACACGGAGGTGCCGGAGCATGGCAGAAGTGCAGCGGTGCTTCTTGCCCGCTTCCCAGTCGCACGGCTTGTCCATGAAGGGCTGCCGTTCCACGGTGCGGACACGCAAGCTGCCGATGACGATGTGGACGTGAATGTTCCCGGCACTGTTGTGTCCGTCCGGGTGGGTGCAGACGATGGCGGGATGACCGGGAAAATTGTCCTTGCAAAACCGCAAGCCAAGGGCTTGCGCCCGCTCCATGGTCAGGCCGTTTTCTACTGCGTCCTTCGGGTCGAAGCTGATGATATAATGGTGGGTCTTCACGTCCTCCCGCCCGCCGTTCTTGCCGTACTTACGGTTGGCGATCAGGCAGGCCATAGCGAACGAAGATTCGCCGCACTCAACAGTGTCGAGCAGGTACGAATCCCGCAGCTTGGGTCTGCCCTTCTCGTCCAGAATGGGCAGACCGGTGTACTCGTTGTGCTGAAAGGTCAGATAGCTTTCGGCGGCGGCGTAGTTAGAGTTCTTCGAGCTTAAATGCTTGATGGTTGCCATACAGTTCACCAACCGTTTCTTCGGCTTTCAGCCGAAAGTTCGTGAGTGCGGACAGTTCCTCCAGAATCTGCGCCCGGAGCTGCTCGGTGTCTTTGCCGCCGGAGTTGAAGTACCGTGCAAGCTGGTTGAGGTTGCTTCCCACCTTGCTGCACTGGGCAGACAAGGCGGCAAGCGCCGCCAGTGCATCCTCGCCGCCCTGCGCCACCACGACGGTGTGCTTGACGTTCACGCCGTACAGGACGCGGCGGACGAGCTCGGATTGGGTGAGGTGGAGTTCTTTGCAGGCGTATGCGATCCGCAGTTTTTCTTCTGCGGTCACCCTGACCTTGATGATGTGTGTCTTTCGTTTTCGCGGCGTGTCATTGCGGTTCTCTCGTGCGTGTGCGTTCGGACTTTTCATTTCAGTCATATTCGACCTCCTGTGAAAATGATAAATGCCCGCTCCGGGATGGAGAGGGCTATGTAAAGCGACACGCCGCTTTTGCGCTGAAATCAGCGCAATGCTGGAGCAGGGTTTGGGGAAGGCACTCCCCAACAAGTGGCAGACCATGTGACAGAACATTTTCAAGCATTGAAAATTTGTGGCCACAGGTCGATACTTGCTTTCGCCCTTTCCGTGCAACACTGAAAATTTCAGAAGTCGAACCGCAATGCACGTTGAAAATTTTGCAGAGCAAAACGTGTGAAAAGGCAAAGCCCCTGCTCATGGTCACCGTTCACACCGAACGCAGTTCCTGCCCCTGTTTTGCAGCGGCGTTGTCCGGCTCGCCCACAGAAAGTGTGAGGTCATGGCGCAGTATCTCGTTCAGACGGCTTATGAAGGATTCAAGGTACAGTATGAAGAAAGCCGGGCGCAGTGCGGACACTACAACCTGCTTCTTTCAAGCACAAAAATAACACTTTGGAGTTGTGTAGTCAACAACTAAAAATAAATTTCGGAAGATTGAACAACTACATAAGATTTTATTTGTGAAAAAGAAAAATACCGCCCACGCAGCGCAGCGATGATTTTGTCGGGTGAAGTAAGCGGCAAAATGAATCGGGTGTGTTGCGGGGCGGTAAAAATCTTCATGGGGAATAAACCCGCACCGTGCAGTCATTTACGGCTAACGCGGTGGGATTTGCGATAGAGGGTATCATGGATTGTGGGGTACGTCAAGATGGTTTTGGAAATTTTATTGTGGTAAAGCAGTGATAGTAAGACTTATAAAATCATTCAGGAAGGGCTTTTGCGAATATGACAAAAATCATAAATTCGATTTATTGAAAATGACAATAGACATCACTAAAATAGTTTGCTATACTAATTGGCGTAACAAGGCGATATTCCTCGGAAGCGATACTTGTGGCAGTACAGAATAGGGTCCAATGTGGTTCATTGATGCCTTATCTGTGGATTGTCAGGTGTTGTTTCGGAGGCTTTTTTCTTTTACAGGTCTTTTCGGGAAAGTGGTGCGGCAGATGAAGCTTGTTAAAAAAATCAATACGAGTGCCGCATTAGCGATTGACCGGACAGGTCACGAAATCGTAGTGATGGGCAAAGGAATTGGTTTTCCACAAATGCCATACAAACTGGATGATCTTTCCAAAATTGAGCGTACATTTTACGATGTTGACCCGAAGTACCTTGGAATGATTGCAGAACTTTCGCAGCCCATCGTAATGGTCTGTGCTGACATTGCAGATCAGGCAGGCATTGAATTGGACTGTTCCCTGAATCCGAATCTTCCATTTACACTGGCTGACCATATCCAGTTTGCAGCGGAGCGCCTGAAAAAAGGTGTGGACCTGACCACACCGATTGCTTATGATATTCGCCATCTATATCCTAGAGAAGCAGCTATGGCAGATATGGCATTAAAGATGCTGAACGAACAGACTGGAATGAACCTGCCTGCAAGCGAAGCAATCAGCATCGCAATGCATTTTATCAATGCCGAAGCAGAAAGCGGCGATATGCACAGCCTGATGCTGAGTATGCAGGTGATTGCCAAAGTTAACGAAATCGTGGAAAGCAGCTTGCACATTCAGCTGGATAAGGATAGCTACAATTACAGCAGGTTTGCAACCCATCTGCGTTATTTGATTCAGCGATTACAGGCAGGCGTACAGACGGATAATATATCCAGCAATCTTCGGAGAACCTTAATGCGTGAATATCCCGATATTTATGCCTGTACATTGAAGGTCGTAGAATATCTGAAGAATACCTACGGATGGGATTGCAACGATGATGAAGTTGTATACCTCATCATGCATATCCAGCGCGTGTATGAGCGAGAACAAGAATAAACAGAAAGCTTGGTTTCTGGAGCGATAGCCTGAAATGGCGCGATATCCGGGGCGGACTTTACGCAGCAAACGAGGGAGCTTCCCTGCCGATTTTGTTGTGGTGAAGTGTGCTCCGGATTTTTTACTTTGATGTATTCTGTGCACAGGAATTACATATATCCGAACATTCACAAGGAGGACACTGCAATGGCAGAACAGGACATCTTACAAAGCGTTTATCCGTACATCGGAGGTCAGGAGAATGTCAGCCGGACGATTCCGCGTAAGGGCACGCTGTATCTTATGCTCAAAGATGCCGGTGTAGTGAATTTGGCAGCAGTCAATCAGGTGCAGGGCGTTATCAGTGCAGAATTGGAACGCGGTCGGCTGACCCTGCAGCTGGAAGGAAAGGAACAGGAGGTTCCCGGAATGGCAGAAAAAAGAAATGGTGCTGAACTGGCAAAAGAAATTCTTGAACTGGTCGGTGGCGAAGAAAATGTTATTTCTCTGACGCATTGCGTCACTCGTCTGCGCTTTGAGTTGAAGAATGTGAAAAAGGCACAGACCGAACAATTGAAAAAGACTAATGGCGTGCTGGGTGTTATGGTTGCAGGGGGCCAGTATCAGGTGCTGATTGGTGCACGTGTGCAGGAAATCTATGACGAAGTATGCAAAATTACCCGCTTTGCGGAACCGTCTAAACAGCAGTCTGAGGAAAATAAACCTTTTTACAGCAAAATTCTCCCGTTTATTGCAGCAGCATTTTCTCCTTCGGCAATGATGCTGTGTGCAGCAGGTATGATCAAAGGTATTCTTGCACTTATTACAGCACTGGGGTGGATGAGTAAAGAGGCAGGCATTTATGTTTTGCTTTCCGGTATTGCAAATGCTCCGTTCTTCTTCCTTCCGGCGCTGATCGGCTATAATATTGCAAAGCGAATGAAATCCGATATTTTTACAGCCGTTACAGTGGGCTTGGCGCTTTGCATCCCTTCGATCAATGGTGTGGACATTGAGCTGTTCGGCCATGTTTTCAATAACACCTATACATCCACGGTGTTGCCTGCATTTTTTACTGTAATCTTGGCAGTGTACGCTGAGCGGTTCCTGAATAAGCATCTGCCGGATATGGTCAAAGGTTTTTTGACCCCGATGCTGATTTTTGTGATCGTGGTTCCTATCGGATATATGCTGGTAGGACCGGCAGCCAACCTGCTGGCAGATGGTGTCAGCTTTGTAATGAACCTGCTGTATAACTTTAATCATATCCTGTCGGATGTGGTTATTGGCGGATTCTATCAGATCCTTGTGGTACTGGGCGTTCACAGCGTAATCGTTCTGCCGGCGCTGATGGATGTCATGGCAGGCACTCCTTCCCCGAACTATGCATCTCTGGGTGTCGTGAGCTTTGCGGTTCTGGGTGTTACGCTTGGTATCCTGTGCAAGACAAAGAGTAAAAAACTGAAAGAACTGGCTCTTCCGGCAGCTGTTTCTGCCCTCTTTGGTGTTACTGAACCGGCAACCTATGCAATCGTTATGCCTCGCATGAAATATTTGGTTGTGACCTGTGTGTCTAGCGCAATTGCCTGCGGTGTAGGTGGACTTTTTGGCTTCGCAGTTTATACGATTCCTGGGTTTGGCATCTTTAAGATTCCCGGCTACATCGACCCGGCAAACCCTGTTCAGTCCCTGATCGTGGCAAGCGGTGTGATGCTGTTGGCAACTGCACTGGGCTTTATCATTACATATGTAATGTTCAACGATGCTCAGTATGGAGATGATAAGGAATAATGAGAGAAAGCGGGGAGAAAAATGGCTTTTCGCAAAGACTTTATGTGGGGAGGAGCCACTGCAGCCAACCAGTATGAAGGCGGTTATCAGGAAGACGGGCGCGGTCTGACAGTAGCAGACTTTTCCATGGGCGGTTCCCATACGAAACCGCGCATGGTGGTGTGGCAGAACCCTGTTACAGGCGAACAAGGCGAAACATCCGCGTTTGATCCGAAACTTCCGGAAGGTGCAGCGCCTGCGATTCGAACGGACGCATACTATCCCAGTCACCGTGCAACGGATTTCTATCATCACTATAAGGAAGATATTGCACTGATGGGAGAAATGGGCTTTAAATGCTTTCGGATGAGCATCAGTTGGACACGTATCTTCCCGAATGGAGATGACGCTGTGCCCAATGAAGCAGGATTGGCTTTTTATGAGAATGTTTTTGATGAACTGCATAAATATGGAATTGAGCCTTTGGTAACGCTTTCGCATTTTGATATTCCAATCAGCATGGTGCAGCGTTTCGGAGGATGGGATAACCGTGTGTGGATCGACTGCTTTGAAAAATTTGCCCACATAGTAATCCAGCGTTACCATGATAAGGTGAAATATTGGTTGACTTTCAATGAAATCAACAATATGGAACTAGCGCCGTATATGGTTACAGGCATTTCCAACTGCAATGCACAGCAGTTGGCGCAGGCGGCACATAATATGTTTGTGGCATCGTCACGGACAGTCAGGTTAGCACATGAAATCGACCCGGCAATTCGTGTTGGAATGATGCTGGCATACCGCCCCCTCTATACCTACACCTGCGACCCGGCAGATAACATCAAAGCGATGGAAATGCAGCAGAGCCGTTATTTTTACAGCGATGTCCAGATGCGAGGTTTCTATCCAGAATATCGATTGAAAAAATATGAGCGTGAGGGCATCGTTTTGCAGGATACACAGGAAGACTATGAAGTGCTCAAACAGTATCCATGCGATTTCCTGAGTTTTTCCTGCTATGGTAGCAATACAGTTACTGTGCATGAAGATGGCTTGGGTACAACAGGCGGAAATTTCTCTATGGGAGTAAAAAATCCGTATCTGGAAACCAATGCATGGGGATGGGCTACGGACCCTGCATGTCTGCGATTGGCCTGTAACACGCTATATGACCGGTATCATAAACCGTTATGGATCGTTGAAAACGGTATTGGCTGGGCAGATGAACTGACATCGGACAACAAAATTCACGACAGCTATCGTATCGATTATCTAAAGAAAAACCTATCCTCTATGAGAGATGCCGTTACGCTGGATGGTGTGGATTTGATGGGCTACACTATGTGGGGCTGCGTTGACCTCGTGTCCGCCTCTACCGGAGAAATGGCAAAACGATACGGCTTCATCTATGTTGACTATCAGGATGATGGCACGGGTGATGGCAAGCGTTTGAAGAAGGACAGTTTCTATTGGTATAAAAAGGTCATTGCAACCAACGGTGAAGATTTGACCTGACCGATTCAGTTTGTAAGAAGGAAATGAAGAGGGAATGGCCACCTGCCGTACTAGCCAGTGCAGTGGGTGGCCAGTTGCTATGATATGCAAATATTTTTCCTTGAAATGTTACATCACTGATGTATAATACCCTTAGAGGATAGCGGCAATGACCAGCTATCGGTGGCGTTGAAGTAATGGACCGGTTCGGCATCAGCCTGTTATGGAGCCAAACCGTGGGTTAAGCGAAAACCACAAGCCGAATAGATTCACTCGAATCGAACAAAAACGCAAAATGCCCGCTCACCGTGGAGATTCAGTTCCATCGGTGGGTGGGCATTCTTTCGTTATTCAGGTAAGACAAGATAGCTGTATTCATCGGGAAGGACAATCTTTTCCCATTCAACTTTCTTTGCGGTGAATACGATTTCCGAATACTGCTCCTCACTGCGGCTCTTGCGATATGTAGCAATGATTCGGTCAGCGGCCTTTACCTTGGTTCGTATATCGCCTTCCAGCACCGTGTTAGGTACGAAACGGCCTTCACCACCATCCCGGACAAACCCCATGCAGGCACTGAGGGAACCAGCGATTTTGTCAGTGTACAGCTTAGGCTGGCTCATATTATAATCGCCCAGCATTTTTGCGGAGAGGTTCTTCTTCATCAGGCTGGGCAGAACCCGCATTTTCATTTCGGTGGTTCCGTCTGCGGAAAAATCAAAGTCCGCTTCGGTCAGACGTTTGTCATAGCACAGATTGAAAAAGTGCCGAGCATTGATGCCGGATTTCCGCAGCTTGAAGCCTGTCATGTGCAAAAAGTTGCCAATATCGAACGTGACCTCCAGACAATGGACATTCTTGTGCTTGTCGGTGGTGATGAACAGCAGGCTTCTGTCTACCAAATTCTCTTTATACAATGGCGCACAGGAAAAAACGATGGACAGTGCTTCTTTTTTCGTCATAGTTGATTCTGCGCTCCTTTGCGTTTTTACAAAATAAAAGGGACATCTACAACACCGTGGTGCTGTCCGATGTCCCTTGCGACTGATTTTATCGTTGTCCGCCAACCTCAGGCCCCTACGTCCTGCATCGCTTTCGGGTTTTATCGCTGCCCGCCAGCCTCAGGCCCTTACGTCCTGCATCAGATCGGATTTTAGGTGTCAGCCACACCAGCGGAATGACGTCCGCTTTCCTATTTATATTATATTCGATTTGGGCGCAAATAGCAATGGTCTTTGCAAAGATGATTCTTTAATTTTTTGCGAACGGCTGCTGAATCATCAATCCTCAAGTCTGCCATGGTCACATCCTAGTGACAGATAATGCTCTATCTCTCCACTCAGCACAAGCTGGGCGTACTCCAAGGGCTTGTTGTAGAGCAGCCAGTCCAGTTCTGCCCGCTGTGCCGGGGTGTCACCGTACTCTTCCTCAACGGCGATACAGTCGATGGCGAGGATGGAGCCATCCACGAATCGGGCTTCTACTCGATTGGTGTCCATATTGAAGCGGCAGGAAAGCAGTTTGTTCATGGTGAGCCTCATTTTTCTATCAAATGGTGTCTATTCGGATGTCCTAAACCCTGCCATAGAACCGATGTGTCATGTAAGATTGTTGTTTGGATAAAAATGGAAAATTTTGTACAATAAATACCGTTGAAATCCAGCTTTTGGGGCTGTGCGAAACAGCCTGTTTTGCCGGGCTGATTTTGGCGCTGCACACTTTTGCACATTTTCTGCACATCGCAAGGATGGATAACAGGTGCAAAGACGTGCAAGCAATGCAAAGAATGCAACAGAATAACAACGGTAAAATAACGGCAATTCGATTAAAACTACGATTTAACGTTGAATGATGAAATGGACAAAATGTGCCATTCGGTTCCTACGAATCAGTAGGCCGGGGGTTCGAGTCCCTTCCATCGCACCAGAAAATGCCGTGAAATCGAAAGATTTTATGGCTTTTTTGTTTTGTAAGCCATGGGTGCACGGTTTCTGCACGGTTTTTGCACGGTCGGTGTTTTCCATGTCCGATGATGTAGGGCGCTGTATTGCATTGCAATCAGTGCCCTTTTTTGCATCAGGTGAGCAGGGCCAGGCGGAGTTTTGCCTTCATTTCCGGGTCGGCATCCTTCAGCAATTCCAAGAGAGCCGTCATGGAGATTGTGGGTTCGCCTGCGGCGGGTACAGCCTGCGGGCTGGGAGTGTCGGGCTTGGCATAGAAGCCGCTTTCAAACTTCTTGCCCAGCTCCACACGGGAGGACTGCTGAATATGAGCGTAGGTGTTCACCAGCATATCCGCACTGGCGTGTCCTGTGGTCCCCTGCACTGCCTTGATGTCGCCACCGGAGATCATCAACTGATAGGTGGCACTGGAATGCCGCAGACCGTGAAAGACGATGCGGGGGAACTCCGGGTGTGCATCCTGCCATTTGAGGAACTTCTTGCGGATGAGCACCGGCTCCACCGCCAGACCGTTGGGGAGCCGCAGCAGCATCCCGCTGTTGCGGTATCGCTCCGGGTCGAGGGCTTCTTCCCGCTTCAGCCGTTCCAGCCACTGCTTCAGCTCCTCCCGCAGGGCAGCGGTCATGAAGATGGTGCGGCAGGAGGCCTCGGTCTTGGTGTCTTTCAGGATGAGGGAGGTCTTGCTGCCCTCCAGCTTGTCCGGGAAGATGCGGAGGATGCAGCCCTTGTCCACCTGTGCCAGCGTGTCCTTCTGCACTCGCTGCATGGAACGGTTGACGGTGAAGGTGCCCATGCCGTTGGCGGCATCAAAGTCGATGTCCTCCGGGGTCAGACCTGCCACCTCCCCTTCCCGCAGCGCACCCACCAGCGTCAGGTGCACCGCCAAATGCAGGATGGGGTCCTCCATGCTGTCCAGCGCTGCCCGCATCTCGTCCACCTCCCAGATGCTGCGCTCTTGGGTGGTCTTTTTGGGTGCTTCCACCGGGACGGGGCTTTTGATGAGGATGCCCCACTCCACCGCCAGCAGAAAGGAATTGTGCAGCAACTGGTGGACCTCATGAAGGGTAGTGCCGGAAAGGGTGCGCTTTTGTTGCTTGGGCGAGAGGTCTCGCCGCTTGCCGCCCACATACTGTCCGCAAGGGGTCTTGCTCAGAGTGTCGTACAGGGCTTCGATGTGGTAAGGCCGCAGCTTCTGCATCTGCATCTCCCCGATATAGGGGATGATGAGGTTCTGGATAAGGGCCAGATTGGATTGGTAGGTCTTGGGTGCCCACTTGTGCTTGCTGCACTGCTTGGGCAGCCAGTCCATCAGGAACTCCGCCACCGTCACTGTGGACGGGATCAGGAAATTGCCGGTCGCCAGTTCATGCTCGATCTGCTTCTGGCGTTTCACCGCCTCCTCTTTGGTGGGAAAGCTCTCCCATTTGTCGCAGCTCTTGCCGTGCTCGTCCTGATAGGTGTAGCGGACACTGTAAGAACTGCCGCGTTTCGTGATATATGCCATAGATTTGCCTCCTTATCAAGCTGCCCGGTAGAGCCACGCATCGAAGCTGTCTTTCGGGATGCGGATGCTTCCGCCTGCCCGCAGGACACGGAACTCGGTGGTGCTGTTGCACAGGTTGTAGGCGGCACGCTGGCTGATGGCCAGCATCTGCGCGACCTCCTTTACCGTGTACACCAGCTTCTGGGCTTTAGGGCTGTTGGTCGGAGACTTGACGGCATTGGTTTGAGTGACCACCTCCATTGTAGCCGGATCAGAGTCCGACTGCAAGGATTTTTTCGTATAATCCAAAGATTTCACATTCTCGTACATTTTATTACACATAGGCATTGCTCCTTACTTATCGTGGCGCATCGCAGACTCCTGCGTGCTGCGGTTCTCATAAAATCGAATGACCTCCGGCGGGATGCTGTCCAGCGTTTTCAGGGCGGCTTCATAGTCCTGCCGCAGCTTGGCATCCTCCAGACGCTTCAAGACGCTCCCTTCCTTCGCTTTGTCCAGCGAGGCAGAGAGCGTCTTGTTCTTCTCTTTCAGTTTTTCGTTTTCGGCGGCGGTCTTGGTGAAGGCTACGTTGTACTTTCGCAGCTGGTCCTTCATCCGTGCTACGTTGGGGATATAGCTGTCCAGCACCTTGCTGATCTCCGCCGCACGGCTCTTGCCGTTGAAGGGGGTGATACCCACCAGCAGGGCATCCAACTGCTCCTTCTGCTTGGTCAGTTGGGTCATCTCCTTGAAAATGCGGGGCGGGATGTGCTCCCGCCCGGTCTGGCTGGCGCTTTCACCCCGTTCCAGCTCCGGGTACTGCTTGACCATGTGCTGCCAGAACTCGTCCTGCCACCTCACAAGATTCTTGCGGTTGCCAATGATCTCTTTCGCGCTCAGCCGTCCGTCAGCAGTCAGGGGCACAAAACAGAGGTGCAGGTGGGGCGTTTTCTCGTCCATGTGGACAACAGCAGAGAGAAAGGTATCCGGGCACTGTCTGCCCTCCAAAAATTTCAGGGCGTACGCAAAGTACGCCCTGATCTCCCGGTTGGTCTTATCCTTGAAAAACTTCGCGTTTGTGAAGCGCAGCGGAACAATGAAAGCCCCAGTGGGGCTTTTAAGTGACAGAACGGTCTTGCGCAGCAAGATGGAGGGGCCTTGCCCCGACAAGTTCCGGGCTGGCGGTGACAAGAGCTTCCACCACCCGCACGCTGTCCTTGCGGACACGGCAGTGGGCGGCGGCTATCATGCGGTCAGCTTCCTCCCGGTATCTGCCCTGCGGCTGCACCAGATGGAGGTTGTAGCGGCTCCGGCTCGTGTCGATATCCGGGTTGCTGGCGTACTGCTTCTTGGTGCGCTCATTGTGGGCTTCAATGGGGCTGATGGCAGGCCCCTTGTACTTTTTGAATCGAAGAATTCGCGTTTGTGGAGCGCAGCGGAACAATGAAGTCCCCAGTGGGGACTTTAAGCGACAGAACGGTCTTGCGACAGCAAGATGGAGGGGCCTTGCCCCGACAAGTTACGTATTGGGCTTTCATAGATCACGCTCCTTCTTGGGGTGTACAAAAAATCTGTACGGACTTCAAATAACCTGTACGGTCTGTACGGCGTACAGAAATCTAAAATACAAACGATAATGCGCTTTAATTTGCTTCAATTCGCCGTACGGATGTGTACAAGTACAGACCGTACAGGTTGTACGAACTTCTTCCGTAAAAAAATGCACTTTTTACGGACAGGGGTGGACAAGCGGTTCGATGCCTACAAAACCCCGCACCCTGCGGCCACCGGGCAGGTAGATGTTGTTGGTGACTTCAAGGTTGTAGCGGCGGTCATTCTGTCGCAGCTCTGCGCTGAAACGGATGGCAGATACGCTGTGACAGGCGTTGTCCTCGCACCACTGCTTATAAATGTCGTAGAACTCCTTGGAGCTGATGGAGTAGTCTGCCTTGAAGCGAAAGTAGCCCTCGGATTCCATGAAGTCGATGATGTTGTTGCTGCTGCGCTTGATGGTGTCCACGTTGGCCGCGGCTCGTTCGCTGACCGTGAAGCGGAAATCGTTCTGCACCAGCCGGTGCAGCCCTTTCAGACACCAGAGCAGGATGCCTTCCAACTCGGCGCACATCTTCTCCACAAGGAAAGGGTCGTCTGTGCGGTCGGCAGGCTTGTCCTTAGTGGTCAGGATAAGTTGGCGGCGAAAGAAACCGTCCGAATGGTCGTACAGCGAGGTCAGCGCACCGTTGCCGAAGCAGAGGAACCGGGCATAAATGTCGCGCTGGTAGCTCTGGACACCCTTGCGCTCCAAGTCCAGCTTGGCTTCGGCGGTCACGATGGTCTTGATATAGTTGGTCTTGGGCAGGGCGTTCATGTCCATGTCATCGTCGATCATCAGCAGGCGGCGTTCCAGATCGGCACGGGCAAAGCGGTTGTTCTCGACTTTCTGGACGCTGCCGTTGCTGGCGGCATCTCCCATGAGCCGTTTCAGCACCAGCCCGATGCGGGACTTTCCCTCGCCGCCTTTGCCAACGATGAGCATCATCTTCTGTCCCTTGGTGCTGGGGATCAGGCAGTAGCCCAGATATTCCTGCAAGGTGGGGATGTCGGCATCGTCCAGCAGCTCGTGCAGAAAGGTCAGCCAGCGGTCAGGGCTGGCGGCTTTGGGGTCATACCTCACAGGTAGGCGGTTCTGGCAGAACAGGCGGCTCTCCTGAAAAGAGCCGTCCGGCAGATGGTACACGCCGTTCTGGAGGTGGATGCAGTCCTGTTCGATGGGAAACGGGTCGGAAAAGGCCAGCAGCTTGATGGTCTCCAGAATGTTGGTGACCTTTTTGGACAGGCCGGAGGTGACGTATTCCTCGATGTTCTCCAAGATGCGCTGCTTGATCTCGCTCTCATCCTCTACCGGGCCGTCCAGCGTGTACAGCGTTCCGTTGACGCATTTCAGCGGCCACTGTTCCAGAAAGGCACGGCCAAACTGGACTTCGTCAATTTTCTTGCCGTTGTACCAGTCCGGCCATAAGGGGTTGCGGGAAATGTTTTTCTTCATGTGGTGGTTCTCCTTTAAAAAAGTGAAGTGGCGGGTCTCACGGTGAGACCCGCCACTTCAGGTGAATAAATTATCAGGCGCACTTTGCCAGAGCAAGGCGGTCGGTGCGCTCCTCTAACATCAGCAGGTACGACCCGGACAGCAGCTGTGCGGCGGCAGCGGCCTTCTGCTGGGGCGTCCCAAATGCAACGCAGTCCGTCAGGTGCTCGATGGTCTCGGTCATGTGGAGGGCTTCCACGAACCGCTCGTCCAGCGGTTCTTCCGGGCTGGCGGGCTTGTAACGCTCTCGCCAGTCGTGCAGCAGGTCAAGATAATCGGTCAGCACCCGCAAGCAGTAGGCGATGTCTGCCCACTGCTCGTCAGTCAGGCCACGCTTGGGCGGCAGGGCGATGGCATTGGCGGGCGGCTTGTCCGGGTCAAGCCCGAAGTCGTGTATCAGCTTCTCGGCGGCTTGCCGGGGGTTCAGGTCAAACAGCTTGGCGGTGAGGTCGATGGCATCGCCGTTGGCTCCGCAGCCAAAGCAGTAATAATAGGTGTCGTTCAGCTTCATGCTGGGGTCGCTGTCAGAATGGAACAGACAGCACACCATGCCATGGCGGTCGGGCTCCATGCCGTACATCTCTCCCACCTGCCGAACGGTGATGGCGGACTTGATCTTTTGATATAAGCTCAAAATTTCTCCTTTGGTCAAAGGTTTTGGCACGGACCAATTTGATCCCTGCCACGTTCAAGGTCACCGGTGTTCCCCAAATGGGAACTTCGGTGAAGCCGGTCTCCCTTGCTGCCTCCCGACAGGAAATCTTTTTGGACTCTGTGTCGGCCCCATGCAGGGCGCTCGCTCCCCCGATGGGAGGTCTTGGCGGTCTGGGCAGTTCGGACGGTCATTCTGTTCTCAAGGTTCTGGTATGAAAGATATTTCAGAGGGCTTTCGCGGGAAGCCCTTAATATGTTCGCTGCTGGGGAGTTAATATGTTTTCTTTCTGTCTATAGGATAGCACCGCAATGGCCGCTGTGCCGTATATCCATAATGTCGGAAAACAGGTGCAGAAACTGCAAAATTCCACGCTTATGGACAGGAACCGCCGGAAGTGGTATACTGTGCAAAAAACATCGGAGGTGCGACCATGAACATCAAGCTGACACTGGGAGAACGGCTCAAAGACCTGCGTGTGGAGCGGAATCTGAAGCTGGAAGCTCTGGCAGAGCAGACGGGTCTGTCCAAATCGGCGCTGTCGAAATACGAGAGTGACGATGTGACCGACCTCAGCATTTACGCCGTGACAACACTGGCTGAGTTCTATGGCGTGACCACCGACTACCTGCTGGGTGTGACGGAAAACAAAAAACGCCCAGATGCAGTCCTTTCGGACTTGCATCTGAGCGATGGCGCAGTGGACGTATTAAGGAATGGAAAATTCAATCATCGGCTGCTGTGCGAACTGATCGTGCATAAGAATTTCCGGCGGTTCATGACCGATCTGGAAATCTATGTGGATGGATATGTCAGCGCAAACATTCAAAACCTCAATGCTGGTCTGGAAGCGACCCGGCAAATGCTGAAAAAGAAGTATGCAGCAGATGAAAATGATCTGTACATGAGCACCTTGAAGCTGGGGCAGATCGATGAAGATGAGTACTTTGGCCGGGTCTTGTATGACGAGTTGGTGGCTATCCTGAAGAACATCAAGACGGAACACCGCAAGGACAAGACCACTTCGGATGGTTCAATGATCGACAACCTGATGAAGGAACTGGAGGATGCACAGAAACTTGAAGGGTCTGCGGATGAAAAGAAGATCCGAACAGCATTGAAGGCAATCGGCATCAACTACGATAAGCTGACAGAAGATGAAAGAAAGCTGATAAAGAAGATTCTTTATAAAACGGCAATGCTAAAACCGGGGACACTTGCAGGCAACCGGGGCAAGCACAGACGCTGATCATTTGCCTTGCGGCTTATAGGAGAAACGCTGCTGCGGCAGGACGGGAGAACGTACACCATTGGTTCCTCTGAAAGCCTGCGCTGGGTGGGCAGAAACCATTAGCTGCCATGCCCATCCGCGCATCCTTCTGCCACAGAACAGGTGCTTGCCGGAGCCTCTCGCAGCCCCTTTTCCGCGTCAGCCGGAACCAAGGTGTAACACACTAGACTTTGCAAGCAAAGTCGTGTGTGCCAAAGGGATGCTGCGGCCCCTTTGGAAACCCAAGAGAAACGCCCATCAACTGCGCTGTTCGTCCTCGGCCAGTGCGCTGATCCGCTTGCCCATGGCCTTGACCAGCGGAACGACGAGCGCATTCCCCATGGTGAAATAGCGCAGTCGTTCCGGCATCCCGGCGGTCCAATCATCCGGGAAGCCGTTGAGCCGTTCGCATTCGATGGGCGTTAAGGTGTGCGGAAATATTGACCGTCTACATTGAAGTTTGTCACAAGTTTGGTATAATGGTTGTAACAACTGAAAAATTTGTGGATTTTGCTTGGAAGTGGGTTGATGCAATATGAAAATTTTACACTGTGCAGACTTACATATGGATTCGCCGATGGAGACACACATGACGTCGGAACAGGCACGGATCCGAAATGCTGAAATCCTGAAGTCTTTCAGAAGAATGACAGAGTATGCTGAACAGCAGAAGATTCGGCTGGTGTTGATTGCGGGTGACCTTTTTGACAGGGAGCGCATTACCAAGCGCACGGTAGAAGGCGTTTTGGATGCTGTTCGCAGTACGCCGCAGATCGATTATCTTTATGTCAGCGGAAACCATGATGATAAGACCCATGCCTTTGTGGATCAGGACGTTCCGCAGAATTTCAAGTCCTTTACGGATCAATGGTCGACATTTGTTTATGGTGATGTAGCGGTATCCGGAATTGAAATTACCAAGGCGAGTGCAGCAAGACTTTATGAACAGCTGCCTGCACAGAAGAGTAAAGTGAATATTGTCATGCTTCATGGACAAATTTCGACGGCCTGTGAAGTGGATCAGGTGAATCTGAATTTGCTCAAAGGAAAAAACATCCAGTATCTTGCGCTGGGCCATATCCATACATACATCTGTGAGCAGCTAGATCGGGATGGAATCTATTGCTACCCGGGTTGTCTGGAAGGACGCGGATTCGATGAGTGCGGAGAGAAGGGCTTTGTCGTTCTGGATACGGCTGCACGGAAACTGGAACCGGAATTCGTTCCTTTTTCAACGCGGCAACTGCACCGTGTGAAGGTCGATATCACGGGGGCATCGACAAACAGTGCGGTATATCAGAAGATGAAGAAAGCCGCACAGCAGATCTCGGAAAGAGATATGGTAGAATTTATCCTTACCGGTGCGGCAGACCCTTCCGCGCGCATTGCGAAGAAATATCTGTACAATCTTGCGAAGGACGATTTCTTCTTTATCAAAATAAAGGACGAAACGAAGCTTGTGCTGGACCCGAAAGATTATGAAAAGGATGTGTCGCTGAAAGGCGAGTTTGTCCGGTTGGTCATGGCAAGCGATGCAAGCGAAGAGGACAAGGTCAAGATCATTCGCACAGGGCTTGAAGCACTGACCGGGGAGGAAGTGACGGTATGAAACTTTTGGAATGCCATGTTGATAATTTTGGCAAGCTATCGAATTATGATTATCGTTTTTCAGAGGGTCTGACGGTAATACAAGAACCGAATGGCTTTGGAAAAAGTACGCTGGCTGCGTTTATCAAGGCGATGTTGTATGGATTTCCCAGAACCGCTGGACGAAGCGTTGCAGGTAATGAACGGAAGAAATATCTTCCGTGGCAGGGCGGAACCTATGGCGGAAGCTTGGACTTTGAATTTGATGGAACCGCTTACCGGGTGTGGCGGACGTTTGGAAAAACCACAGCGAAAGACACCTTTAAGCTTTGGGATCTGACTAACCGCAGGGAGAGTAAGCATTTCAGCGAAAAGTTAGGTGAAGAACTGTTTCAATTGGATGCAGAATCTTTCATGAGGAGCGTCTATATGTCACAGTCGCAGAATACGGATACAACGGCAACTACGTCCATTCAGGCAAAACTGGGCAATCTGGTCGATAACACAGATGATCTGAATAACTACGATTCGGCGATGGAACGTTTGCGGACAGCGCGGTCGAATTATCGGAAATTCCGTGGGAATGGCGGCCTCATTGACGGAATTCAAGAACAAATTGAGCAGACGGAACGTGACTTGGCACAGGCTGAGACCCAAAAAGATCCGCTGGAACGAAAAACAGAAACAGTTGAAAAACTGTGCCAAGAAAAAGAACAGCGGGATGATACCCTTTCTGCGATCCGTGAAAAGATCACAAAGGCTTCTGCACAGCAGGCGACCCAGACGCTGCGCGATCAATTCACGGAATTGGAGAAAGATCTGCACGATGCGGAAAGCGCTGCGCAGGCACTGGACCAATCTTATCCGAAGGGGTATCCGACAAAAACGGAAATCGCGGAGCAAAGTAAAAATATATTGACGATCGGAAATTCGCAGAAAGATCTGATTCAGTTAAAATTGCGGCCGGAAGATGTTCAATGCGAAACCCAAAACCGGGAACTTTTTGTAGACGAAACCGAAACGGATGCGGCAATCCGGGAATGCCAGAAAGATTGCGAGGAATTTGTAAAGGCAACCGAACGGGCAAATGTGCAGGTGCGAAAAGAAGAACTGGAACGGAGGGGAAAGCTGTCGCGGCTTTTTCAAGCGGGTGAACCATCCGATCAGGAGCTTCGGGAATGCAAAGACAAGGTTCGCGATTTGTCCCAGAAGCAGGGAGAATTAACCGCTCACCAGTTGACCGCGGCAGAAGCAAACAGCCTGTCGGAACTCTTGCAGTTCTTTGACGGAAAGAGCGTCAATGAACAGGAACTGGATCAGTGCAAGAAAGCAGAGGAGAAGATTCGGGACTGTCAGAGTAAGCTTCAGAACAGCGGTCTGTCAGAAAAGGATCAGGGCGAATGGAAACGGCTGAGCCGTATCTTCTCCATTGCTGTGCCGGAAGAAGAGGAGATTCATCAGAAGCAGGATGACTGCCGATGGATCGATGCACTGAACAACAAAAAAGAGACAAAAACAGTGGTGCTTCAACCGGTCCAGGAACCGAAAGCTGAAAAGAAAACAAATGCAACGGGACTGATGGCGGGGAGCGTTCTGCTGATTGCAATTGGCGTTGTATGTTTTGTTTTGTCCAAAATTGCTGTGGGCGCGATTCTGGCAGTTGCTGGCTTTGCAGGAATTTTGCTGGTTCTTTGGGGACGCACAAAACAGATGCCGAATCATGGTGCGACACAAGTTGCTGTGGAAAGCAGCGCCATCAGCGAAACGGAGATTCAGGAACTGTATACACTGCAAAAAGATGTGGCAGAGTTTATTCTGAAATTTTATGGAGATGCGTCTGAACCCAATGCAAAACTGGTAAATCTTCTGCTGGATCGAAAAGCGTATCTTCAGCTGCAGGAGCAGAAGCATCAGCAGGAAAAAGAAGCGGATGCTCTTTGTGCGGAGATCGAAGAACAGCAGAAGCTTTTGCAGGGCATTTTCCAGCGGTTTTATTCAAATCAGCCGTATCAGGACGGTTTTGCTGCGGAGTTGCAGGAACGTTGGAAGGAATATAATCGACTGCTGGAACGCCAGAAGAGCATTCTGAGCGAAAGAGAAAAGCGGAAAGCGGAAATCAACCGCATTGAAAATGAGCTGCGGGAGGAGTTCGGAAAATATTACCCGACTGACGAAGCGGAAGACTTTTCCGAACAGCTGACCAGATTGGAAAATGACCGGAACGAACTGCACAAACTGAATTCTGAATGGGACAATGCGAAGAAAACACGGGAAGAGGCTGAAATCAAAACACGTGAATTAGAAGGAAAAATCCAAGAAGTTCTGAAAAAATATAAGGTATATTCTGAAGAAATTCCTTATGGCGAAGCGCTTGAAACACTTAGAACAAAATTCACGGCATATCAAAACGCAGCAAAAAACGTGAAGGGTTACTACGCAGAAAAAGAGAAACTCGACGAACGAATTGCATCCGCAGAGGAAAGATTGAAGCAGTTCGCACAGACATACGGGTTTGCTCTGCCGCTGAAGGAAGAAGTGCTGGATCGGATTTCGGACGATGTCAATACCCATGCCTCACAACAGAAACGATATGAGGAAGCTCAGGCCAAACGGACTAAATTTCAAACGGAGCATCCAGAATTCAAAAACGGTCTGTCTGAAGAGCAGAAAAAGCAGGAGAAACTCCCGGCAGTTGATGCGTTGATTGAAGCTGAAAAAGTGGAAAAGGAAAAATTGGAGAAGTTGGCGGAGAATCTTCAGACAGCACGGGGAGAACGGGCAAAACTCCTGCAGGTCGTCGAGCAGATTCCTGAAATGAAAGATCAAATCGGCCGCCTGACAGAACAGCGCAAGGAAGCGGAATCAAGCTGTGCTGTTTTGGACAAGACCCTGGAATTGATGGAAACAGCCAAAAACAACCTTTCCAATCAGTATGTTGGTGGAGTGGAGCGGAATTTTGCTGCTTATATGCAGGAACTGCTTGGCAGTGACTTCGGCAGTACGCTGGTCGACCATGATTTGACGATCCATGTAGATGAAAAGGGCGAAGCGCGGGAAATCGACTATTTCAGTGCGGGCACCATTGACAGCATTCTGCTTTGTATGCGGTTGGCACTGGTGGATGCCCTCTTCAAGCAGGAAAAGCCGTTTATTCTTCTGGATGACCCCTTTGTGAATCTGGACGATGAACACACGAAGAGCGCATTACAGATGCTACAGGAAATTGCACAAAACCGGCAAGTCATTTATATGGTCTGCAATAGTAGTCGCTGCTGAAAAGTAAAAATAAGGTCTGGACTTAAAAACCTATTTAGAATTTCAAGGAAGTTTGGACGGGGCCAAAAGCTGTACAAGAAGTACGAGTTGACCGAGGATGAGATTGCGTTTATTGAGAGTACGATTAGAGTGATATTGGAAAATGAAAATGATAAGGAGGATTTATTGTGGCCGGAAAGTTTTATCTTCGTAAATTTAGCGAAATCAATCTCGATGACTCTTTCTTTGATACACTGAAAAAGGATTATCCTGGCAGTGCATCTTCTCCATCTTTTTCAACGTGGTTTGACAAGAAGGCACAAGAAGGACGCACTGCACTTGTATTCTATGATGAACAAGGTTTGGGCGCATTTGTTTGTATAAAGAATGAAAATGAACCAATCAAATTAAAGAACCAAACCCTTCCGGCGCACAATCGTATCAAAATCAGCACAATGAAAATCGCAGAACGTTTTCGAGGACAGCGGCTTGGTGAAGGTGCAATAGGTTTGGTTCTGTGGAAATGGCAAAAGTCTGGTACAGATGAAATCTATGTGACCGCATTTGATAAACAAGACCTTTTAATCTCACAGCTTGAGAAATTTGGATTTAACAAGGTAGGTTTCAACTTGAACGGTGAGGGTGTGTATGTAAAAAATCGCCATCATATCGACTACTATGACCCTTATAAATCTTTTCCGTTTATCAATCCGAATTTTCAAACAGCGGGTTATCTTGTTATCAATGATGATTACCACGACACAATGTTTCCCTATTCGGAATTAAAAAACAACACATTACAAAGTAATGTGGCTATGAATGTGAGTAACGGATTAAGCAAAATATATGTTGGCGCACAGTATTCAAAACCACCATATAAGGTAGGCGATCCTATTCTTATCTACCGAAGATACACGCATGGGGCTGGAAAACGGTATCATTCATGTATCACATCCTTTTGCGTCGTTACAAAGATAATCCAAGTAAAGCAGGGTGGACAACCCCTTATGCTGTTCAACGAACTTTTGAATAAAATTGGAAACAAGTCTGTATTTGATAAAGAAGAACTAAGGCGACGTTATAATTATGACTCCAATATGCTTGTTATTGAAATGCTCTATTACGGATACTTTGGAGAAGGAAACAATGTAAATATGGATTGGCTAGAACAGAACGGTTACTGGGGCAATCAGTATCCTACCCTGATTTCACTAGGAAAACCGGCTTTCAAAAGTATTTTGGAAAAGGGAAATGTTGATGTCAGCAATGTTATTATCGATTAAGCCTCAGTATGCAAAAATGATTATTGAGGGAACAAAAAAATATGAATTTCGTACCCGAAAATGCAGAGAGGACATAAAGAAAATTATATTCTATGCAACTGCGCCCAAAAGTCAAGTTGTAGGAGAGGCTGAAATCGAAGATGTTCTAGTTGGTCCACCGAATGAAATCTGGAAGAAAACAAAGCACGGGTCGGGCATACCTGCTTCATTCTTTCGAGAATATTATAAAAATCGAGAAATTGCAGTTGCATATAAATTAAAAAATGTGAAAGCTTATAATGAACCAAAATCATTGAAAGATTATGGCATCGAGCATGTACCGCAATCTTTCATATATCTAAAACAGCCATAATAACCCGAAAATCGCAACAGCCCGCCCACCGTGGTTTATTCCACAAGTGGACGGGCTGTTGCTGTATCAATCTGTAATAGCAGTCTGCGGTAGAGGAAGATAGCTGTACTCATCGGGCAGTACAATCTTTTCCCACTCGACCTTTTTTGCCTGAAAGACGATTTCAGCGTATTGCGCATCGCTACGCTTCGTTCATCCAAGCTCATACACTCGAAATTCTCAATTTCGTGAGATGTAGCTGTTGTAAAAATCTTGTTTTCGTGATAGACTGAGCTTATAAAAATCTCGTTTTCGTGATTGGAGGGCTTGCGATGAAGCGGAAGATATACGACCAGCTTGTCAGCTGGAAGCAGGATGGTGCAGGAAGAACGGCACTTCTGATTGATGGCGCACGGCGTGTGGGCAAGAGCTATGTGGCAGAGGAATTTGCGAAAGCAGAATATAAATCCTATCTGCTGATTGATTTCAACCGAGTGGGCGACGAAGTCAAAGACCTGTTTCTGCACTATCTGAACGATCTGGACACCCTGTTCATGTATCTGTCCGGTTACTACAATGTTAAGCTGTATGAACATGAATCCCTGATTATTTTTGACGAAGTGCAGATGTTCCCTCGCGCACGGGCGGCAATCAAGTATTTGGTTGCGGATGGCCGGTACGATTATCTGGAAACCGGGTCGCTCATGTCCATCAGGAAAAATGTCAAAGATATCGTCATCCCGTCCGAGGAACGACATATCAAGATGTACCCGATGGATTTTGAGGAATTTCTGTGGGCGATGGGCAATGATACCCTGATGGATATTGTCCGCAAGCGGTTTGAAGCCCACAAGTCCATGGGACAGGTAATGCACCGCAGGGCAATGGACTATTTCCGTCAGTATCTCATCGTGGGTGGAATGCCGCAGGCGGTGCAGGAGTATGCCGAAAGTAAGGACTTTGACCGGGTAGACCGTATCAAACGCGATATTCTGACCCTTTATCGGGCAGACATCGTGAAACACGCCACCGGCTATGAGATGAAGGTGGAAAGCATCTTTGACGAAATCCCTGCCCAGCTTCAGAAGCACGAAAAGCGGTTCAAACTCTCCTCACTCAAAAAAGAAGCTCGCTTCCGGGAGTATGAAGATGCACTGTTCTGGCTGGATGATGCCATGATCGCCAACATCTGTTATAACTCAACAGAACCCAACATTGGTCTGAAGCTGAACATGGACCGTATGACCCTCAAGTGCTATATGGGTGACACCGGGTTGCTCATCAGCCATGCATTTGACGAAAACGGGCTGGTCAGCGAAGAAATCTATAAAAAGTTGCTGTTCGATAAACTGGAAGTCAACAAGGGAATGATTGTCGAGAACATCGTGGCGCAGATGCTTGCCGCCAGCGGTCACAAGCTGTATTTTTACTCCAATCCGTCGCGGGACGATAAAGATGCCCGGATGGAGATCGACTTCTTGATTGCCAAGAGCAAAATCAGTAATCGGCATAATATCTCGCCCATTGAGGTCAAGTCCGGCAAAAACTATACGCTGACTTCCCTGCGGAAGTTTATGGAACGCTATGCTGAACAAACCGGCACACCATATGTGCTGCATACAAGCGATTTGAAAGAAGAGGATGGAATTGTATACCTTCCGCTTTATATGGCCCCCTTGCTTTGATGATACACTAATTGTTCGGCTGTTGTAAAGCTGTATATTTGTTTCCAAATTTTGTTGTATTCTAAAAAGTCGAATTAGCTTGAAATACAAAGGAGATACAGAATGTACAAAATCAGAAAAGTAGAATTCCTCAATCATCCGATTTTGGAAAATTTGTCGCTTGACTTCTGCGATGCAAACGGATATGCTGCGGATACTGTGATTTTTGCTGGTGAAAATGGTGTTGGAAAGAGTACAATTTTAAATGCTTTATATGATTTAACCTCTCAAAGACCAAACTTTGAAGCCAATGTTGAATATGAATTTGGAGAGCAGACAATCCATTTAAAATACTACTGGAAAAAGTTTAACATATCCCAGCGTTATGTCGTAGTTGATGATGGTACTGGATCAGAGCAGATTGCGGGTGGAGATGCAGCTCGTGAAAAATATCCGATTCACGCCATATTTTCTGATGTTGATATTAATTTTCATTCAAACGATCTTACGAGTGTTACTAGTTTGACATTGGATGGAAAAAAGGAAAGCCGCCGGTCTTCAGATAATCTTCCAACTGAAATCAAACAACTTCTTATTGATATTCAAGCATTAGATGATGCTGACATTGCTTATTGGGTCAAGATGCATCCAGGCACAAACACAGATAAAATCAATATACATGAGAGAATGCCGCGATTCACAAAAGCATTTGCAAGAATGTTTGATAATCTGGAGTATAGCCGCATTCAAAATATTAATGGACATAAAGCAATCCTTTTTACAAAGAATGGAAAGCTGATTCCGATTGATGCATTAAGTTCAGGAGAAAAGCAAATTGTATACCGAGGATGTTTTCTTCTGAAAGATGCAAATGCAATGAATGGAGCGGTTGTATTTATAGATGAACCTGAAATTAGTTTGCATCCAAAGTGGCAAATGAAAGTGATGGATTATTATAAAGGGATTTTTACAGATGAATTTGGGTGCCAAACTTCACAAATTTTTGCTGTGACACATTCTCCTTTCATTATTCACAACGAAAATCGTAGACGTGATAAAGTAATTGTTCTAACAAGAGATTCTTCTGGAAGCATTATTGTTAAGGATAGGCCAGAATATTATAAGTGCTCCTCAGTCGAAGCTATACAGGATGCTTTTGAAATTCATGATTTTGATTCGGGAACACAAACTGTATATTTGGAAGGAAGAACAGATGAAAAATATTTTAAGAAGACAGCAGAAGTGTTCGACATGGATCTGCCATTTCAATTTAAATGGATTGGGTATATAGATAGTAATGGACAAGAGGTTAACACGGGAAAAGATAGTGTTAACAAAGCAGTGCACTTTCTGATTTCCCAAAATTTGCCGTTCACCAATATTGCTCTATTAGATAGCGATACAAACGTAAAAGCACATTCTCAAAAAAATGTAATTATTACGTCTGTTCGTAAATATGAAAATGCGAAAGGAATTAGAGTTGGCATTGAGAATGCACTAGTATTAGATAATATTGATCTTGACCAATTTAGAATTGAGAAAAAGACGATCGATGACTACGGTGGGGCAAAAGTCATTACAGAATTTCAAAAAATGAAGTGCTGTGATTTTATTTGTAATCTGGAACGCGACGAACAAAGAAAGATTTTAGTTCATCTGAAGGAAGAAATAGATACATTAAAGGGACTGTTTGCCTGTTGCAAATGATGGTTTCCTAGTCTTCCGTATTTATGAGAACTTTGCTCCATCGCTCGTCTCGGTTTTACCTGTGAATGATAGGATTACAGCGAGGTTGAAAGACACTAATTCCTATATGCTCTTGCTCCGATGACGCAGCGATGCCCACCAGCTTATGGCAAGAACCATAGGCTGGTGGGCAGTTTGTTCTTTATAGGGACTAACAATCAATCTTCCAGTCTACCGTGCTCACACCCCAGCGACAGGTAGTGCTCCATCTCCCCTCTCAGTACCATCTGGGCATACTCCAAGGGCTTGTTATAGAGCAGCCAGTCCAGCTCTGCCCGCTGTGCCGGGGTGCTGCCGTACTCGTCCTCGACGGCGATGCAGTCGATGGCAACAGCAGAGCCATCTGCGAACCGGGCTTCCACCCGGTTGGTGTCCATATTGAAGCGGCAGGAAAGTAATTTCATCATAGTCGTATCCTCCAAGACTTGATTTATGGTGTGCGGTCACTCGAACCAATGCCGTCAAGTCGTTGTCGGATGAAGTGGTTTTTAGTTTGTCCGGGAGTAAGTGCACGGTTTCTGCACGGTTTTTGCACGGTTTCAAAACGTGCAAAGGGTGCAAATCGTTGCAAAATCGGACAAAGGATGCAGAAACTCCAAGCTCAAAACTTGCGATGTATTGCCGATAAATGACGGTAAAACGTAACTTCCAAAAATTGAGGGAATCGCCCGGCGTGCGCTACGAATCAGTAGGCCGGGGGTTCGAGTCCCTTCCATCGCACCAAACCATGAAAATCCGAACCTTTTCTCGATAGGAGAAGGGCTCGGATTTTTTGTTTTCTTCGGAAACGAGA
>NZ_WKZJ01000028.1:0-1008 GCF_009679715.1 Faecalibacterium sp. BIOML-A1 | reverse complement strand
TTCAGCAAGCGTGTACTAATAGGTCGAGGGCTTGACCACAATTCGCTTGAGACTCTTAAGAGTCAACGAAAAAATGTGAGCAGTGATTATTCAGTTTTGAAGGCACGTCCTTCTAAGAAACACTGGACAAAGTACGACAAACATGTTATACTGGTTCAGTCAGATCGGTCGGTGTCGATGACGGTGAGGTTCCACCTGTTCCCATTCCGAACACAGAAGTTAAGCTCACTTGTGCCGAAGATAGTTCGCTGGAAACGGCGTGTGAAAATAGGTAGTCGCCGACTTTTATATGGCCCGTTGGTCAAGCGGTTAAGACAGAGGCCTCTCACGCCTTTAACATCGGTTCGATTCCGGTACGGGTCATATTTGCACCTCTAGCTCAGTTGGTAGAGCAACTGACTCTTAATCAGTGGGCCCAGGGTTCGAGTCCCTGGAGGTGCACCAATAAAAGAGCGTTGAATCGTAAGATTTGACGCTCTTTTTCGTTATGTAACCCCGAAAATTCGGGGTCTGCACGGTCAATGCACGGTTTTTGCACGGTTGGTGTTTTCATAGGAATCCTCTGCATGGGCTGGAATTGCTTTGAAATGCGTGGTAAATTTTGCATCAGGNCGGTCGGTGTCGATGACGGTGAGGTTCCACCTGTTCCCATTCCGAACACAGAAGTTAAGCTCACTTGTGCCGAAGATAGTTCGCTGGAAACGGCGTGTGAAAATAGGTAGTCGCCGACTTTTATATGGCCCGTTGGTCAAGCGGTTAAGACAGAGGCCTCTCACGCCTTTAACATCGGTTCGATTCCGGTACGGGTCATATTTGCACCTCTAGCTCAGTTGGTAGAGCAACTGACTCTTAATCAGTGGGCCCAGGGTTCGAGTCCCTGGAGGTGCACCAATAAAAGAGCGTTGAATCGTAAGATTTGACGCTCTTTTTCGTTATGTAACCCCGAAAATTCGGGGTCTGCACGGTCAATGCACGGTTTTTGCACGGTTGGTGTTTTCATAGGAATCC